>JAGVMY010000046.1 GCA_020053565.1 Thermodesulfovibrionales bacterium | reverse complement strand
TTATATAGATATTTAAGACTGCATGAAGAACTGTCGCCTTGACGAGATGAATAAAACCTAAAGGGAATTAAAACATCCAAGTCCTCATGTGAACTTTATCTAATGGATACCAAACATGCCAGATTTTTAAAAGAGAAAGCCAATCATATCAGGGATGAAGTGATAGAGGTTGCTGTGCGGAATAAGGCTGGTCATATTGCTCCATCTCTCTCTTCAGTAGATATTCTTGTCGCCTTATATTATTATGGCATGACTTATAAGTCAGAGAACCCTCTTTGGGAAGAGAGAGATAGACTGGTCTTCTCTAAAAGTCACGGCTGTTATTCCCTTTATGCCATTTTATCAGATTTGGGAGTTATCCCAAAAGAGGAGTGGCAAAACTTTTACTCTGGAAAGAGTCATCTTTCTGGATGTGTTGAAAGAATGCCTGAGTATGGTTTAGAGGCAGGGTGTGGCTCTCTCGGTCATGGTCTTCCAATTGCCACTGGCATTGCTTTTGCCGGAAAGGTTCAGAAAAAGTCTTACTTCACCTTCTGTATTATGGGAGATGGAGAACTACAGGAAGGTTCAATCTGGGAGGCTCTGCAATTTGCTGTCAAGCACGAATTATCTCATCTTATTATTATTATTGACTCCAATAATCTGCAGGCAATGGACTTCATTACCAATATTCTTGACAGAGAAAAGGGGGAAGCAACAAGAAGGCTAACAGGCTTTGGGCTACAACCCATTCTTTATTCAGGACATAATGTTGTTGCTCTGGCTTCCGGAATAGCTGAAGCCAAAGTATCATTAAGCAATAAACCAAAGGTAATTATTGCTGAGACCATAAAGGGATATGGCTTGAAGTGCATGGAGAATATGCCGAGTTTCCACTTTCGTATCCCCACAAAGGAAGAATTGAGATTAGGAAGAAGCTATGAGTAACTTTAGAAGAGAAATAATAGACGCTATCCTGCCTTATTTTCATAAAGATAGCCGATACTATCTTTTGGTATGCGATATGGGGTTTGGTGTTATTGATGACCTCAAAAAGGAGTTTCCTCAGAGAATAATAAATTGTGGGATTATGGAGCAGGCAACTGTGGGGATTGCTGCAGGTATGAGTATGGCAGGCCTGGTGCCTATCGTTTATTCAATAGTAAACTTCTTAGTCTTTAGGGCATTAGAGCAGATAAGGAATGATGTCGTCCTGCAAGACATGAATGTGAAGTTTATTGCTACAGGTGTTAATGACTACTTCAAGTTCCTTGGGCCTTCTCATTGCTGTGGAAGGGATGATGTGTCCATAATGAATCTGATTCAAATGAAGGTCTATGACCCCTATACAGAAAGAAGGACATTTAATAAAATTGTAGAGGAGTGGATAAGAGATGAAAAACCAGGATATATCCGAGTCTAATGTTTATATAAGCGTCATTATGCCAGCACTCAATGAAGAGAATAATATCTCTGAGGCTATAATCAACACCCTGAAAGCCTTTGATTTTTTCAATCTTATCGGCGAGATTATTGTTGTTAATGATGGCAGTCTGGACAGAACAGGGGAGTTAGTAGAAGGGTTTATTAAAAAGGATAGCCGCATAAAGCTCTTAAAACATACAAAACCTGAAGGAATAGGTGCATCTTTCTGGGAAGGTGTGGAGAATTGTAAGGGTGATATAGTTATTATGCTTCCTGGAGATAATGAGAACGACCCTTTTGAGATATTTCGCTATTGCAAGCTCTTAGAGAGTGTAGATATTGTTATTCCTTTTTTCTATAACAGAGAGATAAGGTCTTTCTTTAGAAACGCTCTCAGTTTCGTCTATCGCTTTATCATCAATACTACTTTTATTGTCAACCTGAATTATACGAATGGTACAATCCTTTACAGAAGGTCTATCTTAAAAGACTTAGGGCATAGAAGCAAGGGTTTTTTCTTTCAGACAGATATCTTAATAAGACTGTTAAAAAATGAGTATCTCTTTGCTGAGGTTCCATATAAGATTTCTAAAAGAGGTGAGGGAAAATCTAAGGCAGTATCATTCCCTTCTCTTATCCAGGTTATAAAGGGATACTTACAATTAGTGAAGGATATACGTTTTAAGAAAAAACCAAAGATAAATTTTCCAGATGATTCTTTGACAAAGATACGACGATAAATGACCGAATTAATTCTTGATGGACATAAATTAGAGTGGCACAGAGATAGGATAGATGCCTGGTTTTCTGGTGAGAGGATTGCACCCATTACGATAGACTGTTCTTTGACAAGAAGATGCACCTATAGATGTATCTATTGCTATGGGCAGTTGCAAGTAAACGATGAGAAGAGGATGACCCGAGATGTAATTTTTAGATTTCTTGATGATGCGGCTGAAATAGGAGTAAAAGCTATAAGCTTTGTCAGTGATGGAGAAAGCACCTGTTCACCTTATATCTATGATGCTATTTTGAGGGGGAGGGCAAATGGTCTTGATATGGCTTTAGGAACAAATGGGTATCTATTAAAAGATGATAGGTTAAAAGATATCCTTCCTGCTCTGAGTTATATCAGGTTCAATATCTCAGCTGCTGAGCCTTTGCGGTATAGTGAGATTATGGGAGCAAAAGAGGCCTGTTTCTATAAGGTTTGTAATACTATAAAGGAAAGCGTAAGATTAAAAAGAGAGATGGATTTGCCTGTAACTATTGGTCTGCAAATGGTTTTTTTGCCACAATTTATAGATCAGATTATCCCTTTGGTTAGACTCGGTAAAGAATTAGGGGTTGATTATGTGATCTTCAAGCATTGCAGTGATGATGAATTTGGGAGTTTGGGCGTTGATTATTCAAAATATGAAACCTGTGTGAATATTCTGAAAGAAGCTGAAAAATATTCTGAGTCAGGGTATAAGGTCGCTGTCAAATGGTCTAAGATCTTAAGTGAGGGCAAACGCAATTATAGTCAATGTTATGGTCCTGCATTTATTATGCAGTTTTCCGGCTCTGGGTTAGTTGCTCCTTGCGGGATGTTGTTTAACAGCCGATATGTAAAATATCATATCGGCAATATAGCGGAAAAATCCTTTAAGGAGATATGGAAAAGTGAGCGATATTGGAAGGTTTTGCGTCTTATTGCCTCTGATTCCTTTGATGCCAGAAGGATGTGTGGCACTCTATGTCTTCAGCATAAAGTAAATGAATTTTTATGGGATCTGAAACACGATAAAGTGCATCTAAAAACACCTGATGGCGAACCTCCTCTGCATATAAATTTTATATGAATATATTGTTGTTTGGAATTTTGTTATTTGCTTTGGCTTTCTTTGTTCATATTCTTATCTGGAAGATTCATTTACCAAAGAAAAATCACACTTGTTTTTTACTCAATATCTTTTTTGGTCTTTTTATCATTGGTATCTTCATACTTCCGGCACAAAGACTCAGTGACTATATTCAAGCTTTCCTTTTATATCTCTCATTGATGTTAGCTTATATTATCTCCTATTCTGCCATAGAAGTAGATAGCCCTTCCTTAATTATTGTGTTGAATATTGCTGGGACAGGTTGTGGCCTTAGCCGAGAAGAACTAAACAAACAATTAACAGACGATCTTTTAGTTCTTCCTCGCCTTAAGGATTTGTTAAATGATAAAATGGTCTTTATGGAAGAGAATAAATACAAATTGACTAAAAAGGGTGTATTTCTGGTTAAGATATTTATTTTTTTTCGAAAGATTCTGAATGCCGGAAAAGGAGGTTGACTCATGAAAGAGATTATAATCGCATCCGTCCCTATTATCGGGCTGTTTGTGAATGCCTTAATTCAAGTTTTGAGTTTCAGGTTTTTTCGGCATTTGGGGTTGCTAAAATCTATATTTTTAGGGGTTGGTGCAGGATTCTTTGTCCTTGTTTTATTATCTTTAATCTTAAGCCAACAATGGATAATCTCTATCTTTGTGCAAGGATTAACCTATATAGCCCTAAGCTACTGTTATTTTCATTTTATCAATCTTGGTCAAACTGCTCGAAGAATAAGAATTTTGCGAGAATTTTATGATGCTCCAAATGGTTTGTCTTGCGAAGAGCTTCTTATGTTTTATAATTCTAAGGAGATTATTGAAAGAAGGATTGAAAGGCTTTTGGCAGGCAAGCAGATAATTATTAAAAATGATAAGTATTATATAGGGAATTCTTTTATGTTGCTTGCCGCAAGACTTTTAGTGGTCCTAAAAATTGTTCTTCTCGGCAAAAAAAGCGAGTTTGACAAGAAAACTTAGTAACCATAGACACAGATAAACTCAGATAAAATAAAATCTTTAAAAAAATGAAACCTATTCAGATTCCAGAAAGCTATAACTATATTGGCGCATTCCTCACCTTTTCCTGCAACTTAAAGTGTAGTTATTGTATCAACCATTTTGAGCAGAAACTTATTAAGAAAAGGAGTATCTCTGGCAAAGATTGGGTAAATGGGCTTAATAGGATTATCTGCCGTGATGACCTGCCTGTTAGTCTCCAGGGAGGAGAACCAAGTTTACATCCAGATTTCTTTTATATCATCAATAAAATGAGACCTGAATTAAATATTGATATCCTGACCAATCTCCAGTTTGATGTTAATGAATTTATAAAAAATGTTGACCCAAATAGGGTTAAAAGAACATCTCCCTATGCCTCTATCCGTGTGAGCTATCATCCAGAGCAAATGGATTTAGAGGAGACAATTAAAAAGACATGGAAGATGTTAGAGGCAGGTTTTAGTATCGGTATATGGGGAGTAACGCACCCAAAGTATGAGGACATTATCCTTGAAGCACAAGAGAAATGTCAAAGATTAGGCATTGACTTTCGGACAAAAGAGTTCCTGGGGGAGCACAATAACAGATTATATGGCAATTATAGATATGAGGGCGCTTGTGAGAAAAGGTTTAGAAAAAAGGTGAAGTGTAAAGCAACAGAGATTCTTATAGATAGCCAGGGTGATATTTTTCGCTGTCATGCTGGCCTCTACTCTGGAATAGGTAAAATCGGTAGTATCCTAGACCCAGATTTTCAGATTGAGGATAGATTCAGAGAGTGTGATAACTTTGGGCACTGCAACCCTTGCGATATAAAGGTTAAAACGAATAGATTTCAGGAATATGGGCATACCTCAGTGAAAGTAAAATTCGTAAATAATTGTAAGCGTTCAGGTAGTAACAAAATAAGTGATAAAAACTGTAAAATGAGTGTAATAGTTCACCGCAGAGACGCAGAGAAAAAATTAGTAACCGTTCA
>JAGVMY010000051.1 GCA_020053565.1 Thermodesulfovibrionales bacterium | reverse complement strand
CTGAGTTCCCTATTAAAAGGCAATCCTGTTGAAGATGTCTTAAGAGAAACTCCGTGCGATCTAATAATCCTGAAGCCCAGGCATGAAGATAAATAATCTCACAAAAGAAGACGTCCTCCGCAGTCTCGTCACATCTGAAAGCGGTCTTACCGAGGAAGAGGCAAGAAACCGATTTTCAGAGTTTGGTCCAAATGAAATTAAAGAGGTGAAGAAGACATCTCTACTTATGAAGTTTATTAAACAATTTACCCACCTTCTCGCCATACTCCTCTGGATAGGAGCAGGTCTTGCTTTTTTATCAGAGTATCTTCGTCCGGGAGAAGGTATGCTCGCCCTCGGCCTTGCAATTTTAGGAGTAATAGTAATTAACGCGGTATTTACATTTATACAGGAATACAGGGCTGAGAAATCTATCGAAAAACTAAAACTCCTTTTACCTTTTTATGTGAAGGTAATAAGAGAGGGAAAAGAAAAGGAAATACATGCAAGAGATGTAGTTCCTGGTGATTTAATACTTCTCTCAGAAGGTAATAAGATACCAGCTGATTCAAGACTTATAGAAACAATATATCTCATGGTAAATAATGCACCCCTTACAGGCGAGTCAGAACCAGTGCCTTTAGATCACAATCCTACCGAAAGGGAACTCATTGAAAGCAGGAATATAGCCTTTGCAGGGACAACTGTCATGAGCGGCTCAGGTAAAGCAATAGTCTTTGCAACAGGTATGAAGACAGAATTTGGCCATATAGCCCACCTGACAAGTGCGGTAGAAGCAGGTCTGAGTCCCTTTCAGAAGGAGATCATCAAAGTAACCAGAATTATTGCCTTCTTCGCCACAACAATGGGAGTTGTTTTTTTACTCATAGGCCAGATAATCGGGAGAACTTTCTGGGATAACTTTATCTTTACAATCGGCTTAATTGTTGCGAATGTACCAGAAGGACTACTTCCGACAGTCACACTTTCCCTTGCAATGGCAAGCCAGAGAATGGCAAAAAAGATGGCTCTGATAAAGACACTCACATCAGTTGAAACTCTCGGGTCAGTAACTGTTATATGCACAGATAAGACAGGTACCCTTACCCAAAACAAAATGGAAGTACAAAAGCTATGGTTTAATAGAAAGATTATTGACTCAGAAATGCTTAAAGATTCTAATGCGGACATCCTCCTAAATATTGCATATCTCTGTAACAATGCAAAGTTTATTGATGGACATTTTAAGGGAGATCCTACAGAAATTGCACTCATGAAAGTTGTGAGGGACACAGTTGGTGATTTAGAGTCTGAGCGAATATCTGAAATACCCTTTGATTCCGAGAGAAAGAGAATGACCACATTGAACGTAATCAACGGAAAAACCTTTGCTCTCACAAAGGGAGCTCTGGAAGGGATACTTCCCTTATCAAGCCACCTGTTCATTAATGGAAAAATTGTTCAAATAGATGAAAATTATAGAAAAGAGGTGCTGGATGAGTACCACTTATTGATGGACAGAGGTCTCAGGGTACTTTCCTTTGCATATAGAGAGATAAATAAACAAGAAATAGAAATGCCTATCCCGGAATCAATTGAAAATAATATGGTTTTCGTAGGTCTAATAGGTCTCGAAGACCCACCAAGGCCTGAAGTCCCTGAAGCCATACGAAAATGCCATGAGGCAGGCATAAAAGTAATAATGATTACAGGTGACGGGAGCAGAACTGCCCATGCTATTGCAAGAGAGATAGGACTCGTGAAAGGGGATCCTGTTGTGATAGAGGGCCATGAATTTATGGCAATGAGTGACAGCGAACTCAGAGAAAAGCTATCTGAGAAAGAGATATTATTTGCAAGGATGACACCGAAGCATAAAATGAGAATCGTTTCAATTCTTCAGGAAGAAGGTGAAAGGGTTGCAGTGACTGGCGATGGAGTAAATGATGCACCTGCCTTAAAGAAAGCTGATATTGGCATCGCTATGGGGATTGCAGGTACTGATGTTGCAAAGGAAGCTGCGGATATGATCCTCCTCGATGACAACTTTGCAACAATTGTGAAAGCTATAGAAGAAGGAAGAACAATCTTCGAGAACACAAGAAAATTCATTACCTATATCTTTGCACACGGTACACCTGAGGCAATTCCTTATATCCTGTTTGCACTTTTTAAAATACCACTCCCCCTCACAGTAATGCAGATCCTCGCAATAGACCTTGGTACAGAGACCCTCCCGGCACTCGGGCTTGGAATTGAATCACCTGAGACCACTATTATGAAACAGCCCCCGAGACCTAAAGAAAAAGGGCTTATAGACAAAGCAGCCCTTTTCAAGGGATATATATTCCTTGGTCTTATAAGCACAATCGGTGTTCTCTTTATCTACTTCTTTGTCCTTTATAGAGGTGGCTGGCAATGGGGCACTGTATTGCCAATGGAGAGCACCTTAGCACATCAGGCATCAACTGCTACGTTTTTAGGCATAGTAATCATGCAGATAGGGACTGTCTTTGCTTGTAAGACAAAGAGTGAATCAGTATTTAAAGTCGGTATCTTCAATAACAAATTAATACTCTTGGGTATTCTTATTGAGATAATCCTCAGTGTTTTTATCATCTATCATCCGTGGGGCAATAAGATATTTTCTACATCACCAATTCCGTTAAGTGTATGGTTTATGTTAATCCCTTTTGCAATTCTACTCTTTTTCGCTGAGGAACTGAGAAAACGGAGAGCCCGTGCTTCACCTTAAACTTTCAAAGGCCTTTAAGATATCAGCATAACCTTTGAAGTCTTCTTTCTTATTGCCGTTGAATATGACACACGTAGGCGTTGCAGTGACTTTGTCTTCCTTTATAAAACTACTGTATATATTAAGAGTAGGTATTACATCAAATGGTTTAAATCTTATACCCTTATTTTTCAGGATTTCTTCTAATTTTTCCTCTTCTGTTACCTTGTTCTTCGCAGCCTCAAAAAGAGCAGTCCTCACACGAAGAACATGATTAATCTCTTTTTTCTCCTTTAAACTGTAAAGAAAATATCTCGCATAGAACTTGGTGTAAGAATGAATTGGCGTATCAACAAACGTAATATTGATAATGTTTCTTTTCACTAAATCCTTAATGACGGGTTCTAATTTCGGTTCTAACGACCTGCAAGGACCACAGAAATAGTCAGTGTATAATCGTACCTCTATCTTACCATTGCCGAAGGAAGGCAAAATAATTTCATCTGCATACGCAGGGGTAACAATGCCTTTAAACAAAACTACAAATAGAATGAACCCAACAATTATAGAAATGCCTATAACAGCCTTTTTAGACATAGTAAAGTTCAACAAAAATAAAAGAACAACAACAGCACCGAATCCAAGACAGTAGTAACAATATATCCCGCTCACTATCTGAAACCCTATAAGGTATATCTCTGCCCCCACACCGAAAGAGAGCAAAGACAGAAGAACTAAATCTCTCCTAAGGAGATTAAACGCAATGAGCATACCCATATAAAAGAGTCCGAAGTATTTCATTTCTATGCCGAAAATACTCCCCTGCAAATATGCACAGGATTCTTCACATAGATTGTAAAACATCACAACACCTATACCTATAAGTGAGATAATAAGATTTATCCAGCGCTTTTTAGAACTCGTTACACCCTTCAAGGGTCATCCTCCTTTATAAATTATGAACTATCTTCGTACTTAAAAGAAAATTTCATTTAAGAAATAATATCACATACTAAATAATTTTTATTTAACGCACTATCACAGAGCATGTTTTAAGAATAGATAGTCCAGTAGTGTAAAAATAAAGATTGCAATGCTTATATACCCATTCATGTTAAAAAATGCCATATCAAGCTTGCTCAAATCATTTTCTTTTACCAGGGAATGTTCATAGATAAAAAGCCCTGCAACAACCATCATTCCTATCCAGTAGAATAGACCAAGTTTAAACAAGAGCCCCGAAATCACAAGCATAAGAAATGTGATAAAATGGAACAATCTTGAAAGAATAAGCGCCTTTTTTATTCCAAATCTTTTAGGTATCGAATAAAGGCCGTAGGATTTATCAAACTCTATGTCCTGTAAGGCATAGAGTGTATCAAAACCTGCAAGCCAGAATACGATAGCAATCCCCATTGGGATTATTTCTATATCAAGCGTGCCTCTTATCGCTATCCAGGCCCCAACAGGTGCGGCAGAGAGTGCCAGTCCCAAGACAAAATGATACGCCCATGTAACCCTTTTTGTATATGAATATATGAAGAGCACTGCAATGGCAATTGGAGAAAGTTTTAGACACAACGGGGTTAACATATACGCTGCAAAAACAAAAACGATAAGGGATACTATGGTAAACAACGTTGCTTCTGATAATGTAATAACTCCTGCTGGAAGCTCTCTGTTACTTGTCCTTAAGTTTGCCTTATCTATTTTCCTGTCGATGATCCTGTTGAGCCCCATCGCACTTGACCTTGCTCCTACCATTGCAATAGTAATCCATGCTATCTGTCTCAGTGAAGGAATCCCCCCTGCAGCGATAATTGCTCCGGTAAATGCAAATGGAAGGGCAAAAATGGAGTGCGAAAATCTGATCATCCTCAGATAAAGCACTATCTTTCCAGTAATGCGGTTAATCACATTACCCGCTACAGTATTTTCTATTGGAATGTCTTCTTTACTCATCATCTCCTCTATCTGTCCTATAATTCCCCCTTTGTCGTCGGAACCCCTTTTATCCTCGGATCAAGAGTTATTGCACTTTTGAGTGCTCTTCCTATAGCCTTGAATAGTGCCTCAATCATATGATGTGTGTTTCTGCCATAAGGAACAGAAATATGAAGAGTTATGCCGCTGTGGCTTACAAATGCCTGAAGGAAATCCTCAATTAAATCGGTTTCAAAATCCTTAATTTTGCTTCTTTTTGGAAATTCAACCTTATAAACAAGGTAAGGCCTTCCACTGATATCCAGCGATACCGATGCGAGTGACTCATCCATTGGCACAGATGCCTGGGCATAACGTGATATCCCTTTCATATTCCCAAGTGCCTGCTTTACAGCTTTACCAAGAACAATACCGATATCCTCAACAGTATGATGGTAATCTATATCAATGTCACCTTTTGCCTTCAGTCTCATGTCAAAAATTCCATGTTTGCACATTAAAGAGAGCATGTGATTAAAAAATGGCATGGAAGTATCTATAGCGTATTTTCCTTCGCCGTCAAGATTAATGGCTACCTTTATATCCGTCTCTTTCGTTTTCCTTTCTACCTTAGCCGTTCTCATTCATTGCCTCCCTTTCAAGTTTTTTCATCAGTGATAATCTCTTTCAGGGCTCTAAGAAAAATCCTGTTCTCCTCATTCGTTCCTACCGTTACTCTGAGACAACCATTCACAACACCTCTCATATTTCTCACAAGTACGCTTTTCTTTAAAAGCCCTTTGTATAGCTTATCAGCATTTTTTACCTTGAATAATATAAAATTCGCTTCTGAGGGATATGGGTTTATACCATCTATCTTTTCCAGTTCATTAAAAAGCTTCTCTCTCTCAGAGATGATTACGTTTATGTATGATTGCATCGTCTTTCTTTTTTTCAATAACTCAGTTGCAACTGTCTGGGAAAGTGAATTTACATTAAATGGAAGCCTGACCTTATTCACCTCATGGATAATCTCTTTATCAGCGATCAGAAATCCGACTCTCAATCCTGCAAGCCCGATCTTGCTCAGTGTTCTCATAATCACAAGGTTTTTATAGTCCTTCAGTAAAGGGAGAAATCCTTTTCTGCTCGAAAATGGTTGATATGCCTCGTCAACCACTACTATAGATAGTGATAAAGTTGATTCGATTATTTTTAATAGCTTCTCCGAGGAAAAACAGTTTCCAGTAGGGTTATTCGGGGAACTTAAAAAGATTACCTTAGGTTTTTGCCTTTTTATTGCCTCAAGAATTCTTTTAAGGTCAAGGTCAAACTCTTTATTGAGTGGTATTCCTATCTTCTTTTCACCAATTGCCTGAGCAATAATTCCATACATTGAGAAAGTCGGCACCGGATAAAGCACCGGGCCGCCAAAGGTTGTAATCAGATAATAAATCAGTTCATCCGATCCATTTCCCTGGAGTATATTTTGTGACTTTACACCAAAATCTCTTGAAATAAGTCTTTTGAGAGCCTTTGCCTCTGGATCAGGGTATCTATTCGTTTTAATAGATTTCAAAGCTCTTAACCCTTCAGGAAATCCATAAGGGCTCTCGTTTGCATCAAGCTTAACCCTGCACGGAATCTCCTTTGCCTCATAGGCTTTAAGAGAACGTATATTGGGTCTTATGAGTTTTTGAATATTCATAGTGAGTGATTATATCACAAAAGAAAGGAGCACGTTTCTTAGGTCTATTTTTACGGTATAACCTTATTGAGCTGATACTCCACTATTCCTGTTGCACCGGCCTTCTTGAGCTTCGGGATAATATCTCGCACAACCTTCTCATCAATCACTACCTCAAGGGCATACCACCCGCTATCAAAAAGAGGTGATATTGTCGGTGAATGCATGGCAGAAAGAAGGCTCATTAAACGTTTAAGAGACCCTTGGGGCACATTCATCTTAAGACCAACCTTTTCTTCGGCAGATAATGCCCCTTTTAATAGCATGACAATATTCTGCATCTTCTGTCTCTTCCATTTATCCTGCCAGGCCTTCCTATTCGCAATAAACCGTGTACTTGACTCAAGAATAGTCTCAACAACCCTGAGATTATTTGCCCTTAACGACGCGCCTGTTTCTGTAAGCTCTACAATAGCATCAGCGAGGTGAGGAGGTTTTACTTCTGTTGCACCCCATGAAAAATCAACCTCTGCCTTGATTCCTTTTAACTTTAAGTATCTCTTTGTAAATCCTATAAGCTCTGTTGCAATCCTCTTCCCCTTCAGATCCTTTATAGTCTTTATCTTAGAATCATTGGGAACCGCGATTACCCATCTCACAGACCTGAGGCCTTCTTTTGCGTAAATGAGCTCAGCAACTTCATATACAGAAGCATTCTGCTCCATTATCCAGTCTTTCCCTGTAAGCCCACAGTCGAGTATTCCATCTTCAACATATCGTGCCATCTCCTGTGCCCTGATTAACATTGCCTCTATCTCAGGGTCATCAAAAGACGGATAATAAGAACGTGTTGATATTGAGATATGGTATCCTGCCTTTCTGAAGAGTTTTAATGTTGATTCCTGAAGGCTTCCCTTTGGAAGACCGATTTTTAATAGTTTATTCATAGCCTCACCCTCTCAAATAATATTTTTATACCTTATGGTATAATTACTTTATCATATTGCTCCATAGTTGTCCAAAATATCAATGCCGATAGACTTAACATTTCTGACTAATATCATTAAAGAAGGCCTTAAAACCTCCCGAATTTACAATCTCACAGGTTCATCTTCAGCACTCCTTCTTGCCTTGTACGATAAACCATTTCTTGCTGTTGAATCAACAGAAGAACGTGCAGAGGAGTTCTACAAAGATATTATTTTTTTCAGGGAGGTTTTAAAAAGAGAGCCTGTCCTTTTCCTTCCAGAACCTGATGGTTCTTCCCTTTCAGGTCAGAGGGCAAAGACATTCTATAATTATAAAAAAAGTGACTCTTTAGTCAGCTCTTTCAAAAATCTTCAATCACTGATGTGGTCAAGAAAAGAAATGGAGAGAATTATTTTACTTCTTGAGTGCGGAACAGAGATCCACAGGACAGAAATAGAGAAAAGGCTTCAGGAAATTGGCTATAAAATGGTTTCTCTTGTTGTAGAAAAAGGGGAATATAGTCAGCGGAACTGGATTCTCGACGTCTTTCCTTCAACAGAAGATAACCCGCTACGGATTGAATTTTTCGGTGATGAGATAGAGAGCATAAAGACCTTTGATATTGACACACAGAGATCAATAAAAGATGTTCCTCAGTCCTTAATTTTTCCTGCAAAAGACCCTATCTCAGGCACAACATTGCATGAGTTAATGGGTAACGCAAAATACTTCTTCTCAGATTCGATCCAGGAGAGAAACAGACTCACCGGAGACATTACATTTCTTTCAAGATATTCCATAAAAGGTACAGGCTATGACGCAGGGCTCCTTTCTATAAAAGGGCTGGGGATTATGCCTGAGGAAAGAAGGCATATAGATGAACTCTCCCAAAAGATCAGGCAACTCCAGAGAGAAAACAGGATAACTCTCATTTCCCCGTCGAGAGGACAGGCAGAAAGGCTTAAAGACATACTGCGAGAAGGAGGTGTAGTTGCACCTATTATAGACAAAGCACACCTCGCTGAGTATGAAGGAAATATCTCGATAACTATCGGTGACCTCTCATCAGGCATCTTCTTCCCAGGTACTTTAATTCTCACAGAAAAAGAGATATTTGGGAGTCGGCCTGACTATAGACCTTTAAAGAAATCAAAAGTATCAAAGCTTCTTAGTTCACTCGATGACCTTAACACCGGTGATTTCATCGTCCACAAAGACCACGGAATCGGAAAGTTCCATGGACTTGTACGTCAGAGTATAGAAGGGAACAAAGAAGACCTGATATTGATTGAATATGACGGAGGGAGACTCTACATACCTCTGCACAGCATGAACAGTATCCATAAATTTCATTCTAAAGAAGGTATTATTCCTAAAATTGACAGGCTTGGTGGAAGGACATGGCAGAAAACAAAGGAGAAGGTAAGAAAAAAGATACACGACATGGCAGAAAAACTCATTGCACTCTATGCAGAGAGAGAAATCAATAAGGGGTTCTCATTTAGTCCTGATACCGAACTCCACACTGAGTTTGACAGTTTTTTCCCCTATGAGGAAACGCCTGATCAGATAAATTCAATAAAGGATATTAAACAAGATATGGAATCAGAAAAACCAATGGACAGGCTTATCTGTGGTGATGTCGGCTATGGGAAGACAGAGGTCGCCATGAGGGCAACATTTAAGGCAGTATATGATGGAAAGCAGGTAGCTGTGCTCGTCCCTACTACAATATTATGCGAACAGCACTACAGGACTTTCAAAAAAAGATTTTCTGCATTTCCTGTGAGGATTGACTATCTCAGCAGATTTAAATCGAGGAAGGAGCAGAAAATAACAATCAAAGAACTATCAACTGGTGATATAGATATTATCATAGGAACTCATAGCCTTCTCAACGAGAATATAAACTTTTACAACCTTGGTCTTCTCGTCATTGATGAGGAACACAGGTTTGGTGTGAGACAGAAGGAAAGGTTAAAAGAACTGAAAAGAGGAGTTGATGTGATCACACTCACTGCAACACCGATACCGAGAACACTTCATATGGCACTTTCGAACATCAGAGACATGAGTATAATCGAGACACCGCCTGAAGAGAGACTTGCGGTGAGAAGCCTTGTATCAGTCTTTGACGATGAACTGATCAAAGAGGCGATAAAGAGAGAGATAGAGAGAAATGGCCAGATCTTTTTCGTTCATAACAGGATAAAGGATATCCATAAGATAGCAGACTATCTGATGGGACTCTTTCCTTCAGCTCAGAACGTTGATTATTCAACCTACGTTCCAAGGATAGCGGTTGCACACGGGCAGATGCCTGAAAGAGAGCTTGAGTCAATTATGCTTAATTTCTATGACAGCAAAATAGATATCCTTGTCGCTACAGCGATAATCGGCTCCGGCCTTGATATACCAACTGCAAATACTATTATTATCAACAGGGCAGATATGATGGGGCTTGCCGACCTTTACCAACTCAGAGGACGTGTAGGAAGAAGTAATTTGAGGGCATACTCTTATTTTCTTATTCCAGGGGAAGATATTATTACTGACGATGCTAAAAAAAGGCTCCAGGCAATACAGGAGATGAGCTATCTTGGAGCTGGCTTCAGGCTTGCCATGAAAGATCTCGAAATTAGAGGTGCAGGAAATTTATTAGGTTTTGAACAATCAGGCCATATCCATGCAGTCGGATTTGACCTTTATTTAGAGATGTTAGAGAAGGCGGTAGCTGAGCTAAAAGGCATAAAGATAGAAGAGGAATTCGAGCCAACAATAAGTTTACGGGTGAATGCTTTTATTTCGGAAGATTACATAGATGATATAACACTCAGGCTAAGCATCTACAGGAAGATTGGGTTATCAAAGACAGACGAAGATATAAAAGATCTTGAAATTGAGATGGGGGAAAGGTTTGGAAAGCTCCCTGATGAAGTTAAAAACCTCCTTGATATAATGAGGCTCAAGATAATAGCGAGGACGCTTGTCATCACACACATCAAGGACATAAATGGGAAGATTCGTGTACTATTTTCTCATGATACGAAAATAGAACCCCGTGATATCTTTAACCTCTATAAAAAAAGAGACGGGAAGATTAGATTCCTTCCTGAGGGCTTTGAGCTTGACCTTAGAGGACTTCCATGGAAAGAAATTTATAAAGAAGTCTCATCTCTCTTTACATGTTTGGTCATTTCTGATACCTTTAATAAGAATGAAAAAGCCTTGTGAGGAGAATCAACAAGTGAAAATAAGATTAATTTTTATCCTTTTTATACTTACAGTATTGTTCGTATCCTGTTCAACCACTGGAACAGGAGATAACATCCAAAAGGCAAGTGCTCACTACCAGATAGGGCTCTCGTATTATAACGAAAACAAGACACAGATGGCCTATGTTGAGTTTCAAAAAGCACTTGAGCTTAATCCGAACGACAAAGAAGTACTGAATGCTATTGGAATAATCTATCTTTTAAAGTTTGAAGATTCTCAAAAGGCAATAGAATTTTTCCAGAGTGCGATAACCATAGACCCGAAATTTTCTGAGGCGCATAACAATCTCGGACTTGCTTATGAGAGAACTGAAAAATACAATGAGGCAATTGATTCATATAAAAGAGCTCTTTCCAATCTCCTCTATCAGTCTCCTGAAAAGGCTTATAACAATCTCGGCCGGGTTTACTACAGGCTTGGCCGTTATGATGAAGCATTAGATGCGTATAAAGGAGCAATCCGAAGGTTGAATGACTTTCATCTTCCTTATTACGGTCTTGCGCTCTGTTACAATGCAAAGGGTCAATATGGCGAAGCTGCTACAGCTATTACACGTGCTATAGAACTTGACCCTCTTTATAAAGGGAACAAAGAAAAAGCAACTGAGGACTTAAAAAACAAGAAAATAATGGTTAGGGGTAAAGAAGAAAAAGACATTGCTGACTTTCTCGAGATCCTGAGGTACTAAGACCAAAGTCACAGACGTTGTTCAAAAGTTTGTTTAACGTGGTGAGTTATTAAAATTATTTTATTCGTGGTATCTACTTAACTATTCCAAAAATCATCAAGTTAAAGGTACACTAAGGTATCAATCCCGATATAAATCGGGACATCTTATAAGTACACTATTTTGGTAAAATAAAGTAACGGGGCGTAGCGCAGTCTGGTTTAGCGCACCTGCTTTGGGAGCAGGGAGTCGGAGGTTCAAATCCTCTCGCCCCGACCATATCTGCATCAGATATCTGATGGAAATATATACATGTAACTAAAAAAATTATGAGCAACAGTATGAATCCAATACGCTTCATATCCTCTCCTTTTCTTAAATCAGTTTAGTATTTTAAGCTTAATAGCTTCTGGATTTTCTATCCTGACTCGCCTCCTCATTCTTCTCCTCTGATCTCAGCTTCCATTTCAACCACCACGCATAATACCATTCTCCAAGAAAGACGGTTAAAATCGTCAGTCCAAATCCAGCTATAACATCCACGACATAATGATACCGACAGTAAACAGTGGAAAATACGAGTGCTCCTACAATTGGCAATAAAACCCAGAAATAATTTCTCTTAAACCTGTAGCCGAGATAAAGCACAATCACTGCTATAGCAGTGTGTCCACTCGGAAATGCATCTCTTTTAATACCCTCAATCTGGTTTAATAGTCTCTGAATTGGTTCTGCAATAAAAAGTCCGTGTAGTTCTGTAGTCTGGAGATGGTTTATGGCATATCTTGGTCCTAAAGCAGGCATGAGTATATAACCAAGATAGGAGAGGTAGAAACAGAATAAAATCAGAAACAGTGTCCTGTCAAATTCTGCTCTTTGGTTATTCAGAAGGAGGACAATACCAAAGCTTATCGGGATAAAATAGTATGTTGTATAGGCAAGTTGAAGAATATCCGTCAGAATCGGGTTCATAATCTTCTCAAGCATCACTGTAGGATGATTATTGAAGAGCAGATAATCATATTTTACAAGGATGAGGTCTATGTCCTTCGGATTTACATAATGCACAAGCCACTCAAGACTGTCAAAAATTACCAGCACACAGATAACCGGGAAAATAATATCATAAAAGAGACCCATAAACCTGCCTCTGTCTTTAAACCTTATGATACTCACCTGAGAAATAATAAGGACCGAGTAAAGACCAATGAGAAGCAGGGCATTTGGTACTTTCCTGAAAAAGAGTATAGTGAGCACAGTGAGGAATAAAAGGAAAATAATGGTGACTGTATCTGCCGGTCTTTGCCTAAGGAATATTCTCCCCATCAGAGCTTGCTTAACGCCCTTCTGATAGCCTTTGCTTTTTTAGAGAGTCTTCTTGGATTACCTTTTCTCTGAGGTTCACTATACTCCTCATCATATCCTTCTTCATGAAAACCAGGTGCCATTACTTCTTTTTCAAGTGCTATCAGAAAATCCCCTGCTGATATCGGTATAGAACCTGATGACCACGCATGTGATGCGATATCTTTATCTGATGATACAACAATCCATTCTCGTCTGTCAGAGAAAATAATCCGCTTGATAACAGCATCAGCCTTATCGCCGAGCCTTGAATAGATGACTTTTATTCCCGTAATTATAGAATGATTTTCCTGAATTCCTCCTGTCTTCCACCCATCGAAGACAACAGTTATGTCATGTCCTTTTTCCTGCCTGTATTGAATTAAAGAGTCAATGAGTACCTCCCTTTGCTTTTCAAGGTCCTTATGTGAGATACCGATTACGTTATACCCATCAATAATTATAGGAGAAATAGCAAAACCTCCTTAAATGTTTTATTATAGCTCAATAACAAAGATAGGAAAGGCTGGTGAGTAATTGTTATAGTGAGACTTGATTTTTATAGTGCTCATATGATAATATTTTATAGTTTTCCGGCGGCGATGCCGAAGGGGCCATACCCGTTCCCATTCCGAACACGGAAGTTAAGCTCTTCAGGGCCGATGATACTATGATTGCAAGGTCATGGGAAAGTAGGTCGCTGCCGGATTCTTAATTTATTTAGTTTAAATATCCTCTTCGGAAATTCAAAATATGTCGTCAGCCTTAAAAAATCTTTCAAAAGCTAAAAAAAGTTTTATGGCAGAATTAAGATTCAGAAACCCATCAGCCCCAGAAAATTATGTGCAGATTATTGCAGATGAGTGTTTTCCCTACATCGCTGATTTCAAAGCATTCTTATAAAACTTCTGTACATACTCTTTTGCCATCCTGCGAGCACTAAAAATGGGGCCTATACTTTTTATTGCCTCTTTCATAACCTTAACCCAGTCGCGAGGTATCCCTTTATCATCTACCTTGTAATATAAAGGAACAATTTCATTCTCAAGAAGAGTATAAATGGCATCTGCATCCTGATCATCTCCACCTCCAGAAAATGCCCATCCATTCTTGCCATTAAAACCCTCTATCCACCATCCATCGAGGATACTCAGGTGTGGAACCCCGTTCAGTGATGCCTTCATCCCACTTGTTCCGCATGCCTCTAAGGGTGGTACGGGATTGTTAAGCCAGAGATCAACTCCATGTACCATATATTGTGCTAATTGTTCATCATAGTTTTCGACAAAGGCAATCCTTCCCCCCATTTCAGGGTCGTGAGTAAAATTAAATATCCGCTGGAGAATTCTTTTCCCGTCGTCATCTGAAGGATGGGCTTTACCAGCAAAAATAATCTGTAAAGGTCTCCATCGATGATTGAGAAGCTTTTTCAACCGCCCAAGATCATGGAAAATCAGATCCGTCCTTTTGTAAGAAGCAAAGCGGCGTGCAAAACCGATAGTGAGGGCAGTTGGGTCTATCAATGTACCGCTGGCTATGATATTAAATGGACTCACCCTGTTTTCCAGCCATCGACGGCGTGCTTGTTCTCGTACGAAGTTAATCAGTTTCATCTTCAACCAGTAATGAATCTGCCATAATTCTTCATCAGGAATGTCATCTATTCGTTCCCATATGACCGAGTTGTCATGATCTTTGAGCCAATCAGGGCCAAGATACTTATTGAAAAGAAGCTCAATCTTTGGTTCAACCCATGTTGGTACATGGATTCCATTGGTGATAGAATCTATTGGAACATCTTCTTCCTTCTTGTCAGGCCAGAGCAATTGCCACATATGCCGCGAAACCTCACCATGCCTCCTGCTCACGCCATTATGATAGTAAGACATCCTCAATGAAAAAGCAGTCATATTAAATCCGGCTGCTGGATATTCTGGATGGGTTCCTAATTGAAGAAAGTCGTCGCGACCCAGCCCAAGGAGTGGATAATAGTGGCTGAAGTATTTATCCATTAAATGAAAAGGAAAGACATCATGCCCTGCTGGAACAGGGGTATGGGTGGTAAAAACAGAAGTGGCACGTACCTGTTCAGATGCTTTCTCAAAGCTCATCCCTTCCTCTATCCGTCCCCTGATCCGTTCGAGAAGTGCAAATGCACAATGCCCTTCATTCAGGTGCAGAACAGAATGCCTGATACCGAGAGTATTTAAAACCTCACTGCCTCCGATACCAAGCACAATCTCCTGACGCAGCCGCTGTTCAATGTCACCGATATAGAGATGATACGCTATTGACCTGTTCCAAGGGTCGTTTATGTCAATATCCGTATCTATTAAGTAGAGAGATACACGGCCTACTGCTACTTTCCAAACAGTTACAAATATTGGAGGATCAATAAATGGAACCCTCACAATGAGCTGTTCACCTTTTTCATTAAATATTCTTTGAATTGGAGCATCATCCCTGTCAAGAACTTCATCAATATCTTCCTGCCAGCCATCAACACGGATTTTCTGGCGCAAATACCCTTCTGGATACATAAAGCCTACTGCCACCACGGGTACTCCCAAATCACTGCATTCCTTAAGATAATCACCAGCTAAAAAGCCTAATCCACCTGCATAAAATGGTAAAGAACGGTGTAACCCGTATTCTGCAGAAAAATATGCGATTGGCAGGCAAGTAGAATCAATAACATTTTCTAAGAACCAACATACTTTTGTGGTGATATCCTCGTGAAACCTTGCCATTACCCCATCATAGTAATTCAAATATTCAGAGTCTTTTACAGCGGATTCAAGAATTTCTCTTGGAAGTTCCTTTAACATCTTTACAGGGTTATGGACACTCTCCTTCCATGCCTGACGATCTAACATTTTAAAAAGCATCCTTGCTTGCGGATGCCAGCTCCACCAGAGGTTGTACGCCAGTTCCCCAAGACCTGAAATTCTATCAGGAATATCTGGAAATTTATCTTTTATACTTTTCATTGCGCTTCTCTCCATAATTGTTATTCTTTTTAAAACACTACATTAATACTAATACAAACGCATTAAGTGAAGTGTCATTGCGAGGAGTGAAACGACGAAGCAATCTCGCATTTGTAAAGTGAGATTGCCACGCTCCCGTTGGTCGCTCGCAATGACAGTGTATAGAACTGTTAGGGACAGCACACTAGCCTTCTGAATAGAACAATAATACTAAAAACGTATCACATAATATCTCAACCACACATATAGTGTTGAGACAATTACTGTCATTATCATAATCGGCATTCCGTATGCCATAAATTTCATAAATGATATTCTACTCCCTGCCTTTTCCGCCAGACCCACAACTATTACGTTTGCTGACGCACCTATTGTGGTCCCATTTCCACCAAGACATGCACCTAATGCCAGTGACCACCAGACAGGCATAAGGTCAGGATGTTGTAGAAGTTGTATACCTGAAAGATTAGGCCAGAGCTGTCTTGCCATATCAATTATCAATGGGTTCATAGTTGCAACATAAGGAATATTATCTACAATTGCCGATGCAAAGGCAGAGAACCACATTACTGCCATTGAGGTCGCAAACAAGTTGCCCTGTGTTATGTCAAGGACCTGAAGCGATAGCCATTTTATAAGGCCAACCTTCACCACGCCTCCAACTATTATGAAAAGCCCCACGAAAAAGAATATGGTAGGCCATTCAACCTCAGCAAGTATATGATGGGGTTCGTGGGTCTTAGAAAGTAATAGTAATAATCCTGCACCAAATAGAGCCACTGTTGCTGGCTGGTAGAGAAGCTTTCCGTGTAAAACAAATCCCGTGATGACTATGCCGAGCACGATGAGAGACTT
>JAGVMY010000077.1 GCA_020053565.1 Thermodesulfovibrionales bacterium | reverse complement strand
GTCTTGATATCGAATATATTGACCACTATGGTCTGAAGGATTTCCTGAGAGCAGTAGTAAACATGGAAGACGACAGGTGCATCTTATGCTATTCTATGAGGCTTGATGAGACAGCAAAGACTGCAAAAAAAATGGGGATTGATGGGTTTACCACTTCTCTTCTTGTAAGCCCATACCAGAAATTTGATAAAGTGATAACTGTAGGGAGAGAGATGGAGAAAAAATATTCTATTCCCTTCTATGTTGAAGACTTCAGGCCAGGATGGAAGGACGGTCTCAGTATTTCAAGGGATCTCGGACTTTATAGACAGAAGTACTGCGGGTGTATCTATTCGGAAATGGAAAGATACCTAAAGACTAAAATACCCAATAACAAATTACAATAACCAAAATGGGTAATAACCAATCACCAAATTACAATAACCAAAAATTATTCAGGTTTGGCGATTGATAATTGATTATTGGAGCTTATCTGGTTATTGGTGTTTGATTATTGGTTATTTGGCTCGGGAATCACTTAACAAAAATTTGTTATGAGACTGTAAGATTTAAAGTATGGCTGACGGTATTCACTATATAGGCAAATTTCTTATAATCTTCGGCATCATCATTGTTGCTGTCGGGGTTTTGCTGCTCATTTCAGTAAAAATCCCATGGATTGGAAGACTTCCCGGTGATATCATGATCCAGAAAAAGAATTTTACATTCTATTTTCCTTTAGCAACAAGTATACTCATCAGCGTGGTACTGACTTTCCTTTTCTGGCTCATCAGTAGGAGATAAGAAGGAAAAAATGAGGCCCATTCTCATAATCCTGACTATTTTAATAAGCATATGGAGTGCTGATGCTGCAGAGACCATAAAGGTACTCATTGTAAATGACGTCTATTCAAAAATCCCTGAAAAAGGCGAAAAAATAAAGAGACTGGGAAGTATTGAGGGAAATCTCCTTGTGACAGGCACACGTTATAGTGGAAATATTGAGGTATGGAGAGGAAACAGCGGACTCTATCTCATAAATGAACTGCCATTAGAAGATTATGTTAGGGGTGTTGTTATTGCAGAAGTTGGCCCTAACTGGGAAATGGAAGCACTCAAAGCACAGGCTGTGATATCACGGACATATGCTCTATATCAGAAAAAAACAAACGGAGACTCGATATACCATCTCACATCTTCTGTCCTTCACCAGGTTTATAAAGGCAGTAGTTCGGACATACGCGTTGCATATGCAGTTGCAGGAACAAGCAGTGAAATTCTCACCTTCAAAGGGAGCCTGGTAGAGCCGTTTTATCACTCAACATGCGGTGGAAAAACGGAAAAACCAGAGGAAGTCTTCGGGAAGAGCTATCCCTATCTCAGATCCGTCGAATCAAATTGTGAGACCTCACCATATTGGGTCTGGGAAAGAAAAATTCCTTTGAACGAAATAGAAAATGCTCTCGCACTCTCTGGAATTAAAGAAATAACCATAAAATCCTATACCTCAACAAACAGAGCAAAAGAGCTTAATATTATACATAAATCTGGTACTACAACAATGAGAGCTACAGACTTCAGAAAGGCACTTGGATGGAGCAATCTTCCCAGCACAAACTTCACTATGTTAAGAGATGGGGACTCGATTCTATTCAGGGGGAAAGGGTATGGTCATGGCGTCGGCCTCTGTCAATGGAGTGCCCTTCAGATGGCATTAGAGGGTAAAAATTATAAAGAAATCCTGTCTTTCTTTTATCCAGGAACAACCATACAACACTATGAAGGTCGCTGATTACAATTTTTCTCTTCCAGAAGGCCTGATTGCCAAAAGGCCATTAAACGAACGTACACATTCAAGACTCCTTGTGCTCCATAGAGATGGAACAATAGAGCATAAAAAGTTCTCTGACCTTCTCTCATATCTCAACCCTGGAGATATGCTGCTGATTAATAACACAAAGGTTTTCCCCGCAAGACTCACCGGGTACAAACAGACCGGAGGAAAACTTGAGATTCTTCTTGTGAGAGAAAAGGAAGACGATGTATGGGAGGTGCTCTCAAGAGGAAGATACACAGGATCACTCAAGATTTCTAAAGAACTTCAGGCAGAGATCTATGATGGGGAAACTATATACTTTAGCTATTCTGGAAATTTTATGGATAGTATCTGGAAATATGGGAATATGCCACTCCCCCCTTATATAAAACGCCTGCCTGATGAATCAGATAAAGAAAGATACCAAACTATCTATGCAAAGGAAGAAGGCTCTATCGCAGCACCTACAGCAGGCCTTCACTTTACTGAGAGATTACTCAAGGATATTGCCTCAAAAGGTATTGTGATAAGAGAACTGACCTTGCATGTAGGTACCGGCACATTCAGACCTATGAGGAGCAAGAAAGTAGCAGAACATTCTATGGACCCTGAATACTTTGAAATAGATAATGGCCTCATCTCTGAAATCAAGAAAATTAAGGACTCGGGTAAAAAGGTTTTTTCTGTGGGAACGACCACAACAAGGGCAATAGAGGGGTATATGAGTAGGAAGTGTGATGTAACTTCTCAAAATGGGAAGCTTGCCGGTATGACTGATATCTTTATATACCCTGACTACAGATTTAAGGTTGTTGACTCCTTAATCACTAATTTTCACCTCCCGAGATCTACACCACTTCTGTTAGCATCTGCGCTATGCGGCTGGGAAAAACTGATGAAAGCGTATAAGGAAGCTATCGCGAGAAGATATAGATTTTTCTCCTATGGTGATGCTATGCTTATCGTATAAATTATGAAAAAGACTGATTTAAAAGAAAAATCATCCGTATTTATTATTGGCAGAGGATTCATTATCATAGCGATATTTATTACATCCTCGCTCAGTTTTACACTCGGATATTTCGTGGGGAAAAGCGGCCACTCTCGTGTTGAAAATCAACAATTATTCCCTGCTCAACAGGAACGCACCGAACAAAAAAATAGAGTACCCGAGAATAAAGAAGCAGCCATTCAACAATTACAGCAATCTCAGAAAACACCACAACCTGAAACACTCCAAACTCAACAAACGCAAGAAACAAGATTGCCAAAAGAAAGTAAAGAAACCACTGAAACTAAACTGACACAAGAAACCACAAAAACCAGTGAAGCCAAAGAGACTATGAAACCTCAAGAAAAAACAAAAACTCCTCAAAAAATAAAATACACCGTTCAGGTAGGTGCATTCACCGATTCCTCTGAAGCAGAAGCTCTCAAGACAAAACTCGATAAAAAAGGGTACAAAGCATATGTAACCCAATCAGAAACAAAAAGAAACAAAAAACTGTATAAGGTGAGAATAGGCGAATTCAGTACCAAAAAAGAAGCTGAGTTACTGTCTATCAAGATAAGAAATACTGAAGGTCTGCAGACATTCGCAACATTTAAAACAGAGCAGGAGGACGTACGGTAACTTTAGAGATTGAACTTGACAGTGAAAAAGAAGTACATCTTCTTTACGGCGGACTCGATAAAAATCTGAAGATAATAGAGGAAACTTTAGGCATCACTGCCTCGTATAGAGGAAATAAAATATTTCTGCAGGGAGATAACAAATCTGTAGAAGAGGCTGAAAGAATCATCCAAGATATCCGTGCAATAAGCTCCGAAGGTTATACCCTCAATCCTGAAGATATACGTTATGCAACAAGGTGTGCATTAGAAGGCGAATATACTTCACTCAAAAACCTTTTCTTGAACAATATCCCCGTATCATCAAAAAAACGATTTATCATCCCAAAAACTGAGACCCAAAAAAAATATATAGATGCCATAAAAAGTTTCGATATGGTGCTTGGTATAGGGCCTGCCGGCACAGGAAAAACATATATTGCAATGGCAATGGCAGTAAATGCATTACTGAAAAAACAGATAAGCAGGATCGTTCTCGCACGACCAGCTGTCGAAGCAGGAGAAAAACTCGGTTTTCTGCCTGGTGATATGTACGAAAAAGTAAGCCCTTATCTCAGGCCTCTCTATGATGCACTCTTCGATATGATGGAGGCTGAAAAGGTGAGCAAACTTTTAGAGCGCGGGATCATAGAGATCGCACCACTTGCATTCATGAGAGGAAGAACCCTGAATGACTCATTCATAATACTTGACGAGGCACAGAACACGACATCAGAGCAGATGAAAATGTATCTCACAAGGCTCGGATTTAATTCCAAGACAGTGATTACAGGCGATATCACACAGATAGACCTTCCCCCGGGAAAGACCTCAGGCCTTATAGAGGCAGAGCGGATACTCAGCAATATTGAGGGCATCACATTCATCTATTTCTCGGAAAAAGATGTAGTAAGGCACAGGCTTGTCCAGGAGATTATAAAGGCATACGAAAGATATGAAAAACGGAACAACCAAGAGTGAAGTAAAAAGGGGTGTTGCGAAGAGCGAACATCGACTCGCTCACATCAGTAAACAAGATATGCCGCGGCTCGCGATTTTTTTTATCTCCAGCTTACTCTCCGCATTTTTCATACTGGATAAATTAGATGCAGAACACTTGATTGGTGGATTCCTTATTTCATCTCTACTCCTATTCATCCTCTACAGGGACATAATGCGGTACAAGCCTGCATACATAAAAAAAGACAGTATGTTATTACTTCTCTGTCTCATACTCCTATTCACTCTATTCATAGGAAGATTATTCAGTTACCTGCTCCTTGGTCTCTCTAAAGGCATTGGCTCTGTCCCGATTGAGAGTGCTATATTCGGAATGCCTTTACCTGTAGGGGCTATGCTTGTCACACTCCTTTTAGACTTTCATACTGCAATTATTTTTTCATTTACTGTGAGCATTCTCACAGGTCTATGGCTTCATGATGCAGCCTTAACATTCTACGCATTCGTTGGAAGTCTCATTGCAGCCTTTAGCGTGATAAGGTGTAAAAAGAGGTCTGCACTCATCCTGGGGGGTCTCTATGTCATTATAGCAAATGTGTTGACCGTTATCATACTATTTCTATTTAATGGAGAACTCTTCACCGTAAAAGCTACCTCATCGATGATGTTTGCACTACTTGCAGGCCTGAGTGTTTCAGCGATAGTCTCAATAGTATTGCCTCTTCTTGAATATTTATTTAAGGTTACTACTGACATAAGTCTCCTTGAACTTCTTGACCTGCATCAACCTATAATGAGAAACTTCATGGTCACTACACCAGGCACATACCATCATAGTGTCATTGTGGGAAATCTCGTCGAATCTGCTGCCGAGGCAGTCGGTGTCAATCCCCTTCTTGCGAGAGTGAGTTCATATTATCATGACATCGGCAAGATAAAAATGCCTGACTATTTTATAGAAAACCAGAGCGGTTCAACGAGTAAACATGACAGATTAACTCCTCATATGAGTAGTATGATAATAGTGAATCACGTCAAGGAGGGAGTTGAGATTGCAAAGCAACAAAAACTCCCCCAACCAGTCATTGATATTATTCAGCAGCACCATGGCACATCACTCATCACCTATTTCTACCAGAAAGCAAAAGAACAAACACAGAATACCCTTCCTGTTGAGGAGGACTACAGGTATCCCGGGCAAAAACCACAAACACGCGTTGCTGCACTTGTGATGATGGCAGACGAAGTCGAAGCTGCATCAAGTGTTCTTAAAGATCCGACACCTGCAAGAATTGCTTCCCTTGTTGACAAAATAATAAATCATATATTCCTCGATGGCCAGCTCGATGAATGCGCACTCACCTTGAAGGATATCTACGAAGTAAAGAGGTGTTTTACCCACATACTCACAGGGATATTCCATAAAAGGATAGATTATCCCGGCTTCGATTTTACCGCAGATGAGAATTTATATAAAGAACCAGCAAAGGCTAATAAAGGTAGACCAGCATAGGATAAGAAGGGACCTGAGGAAGGCACTCCATCTCCTCAGTCTCCACAAAGCTGAAATAAGCATCCTCTTTGTGAACGATAAGAGGATGAAGATACTGAACAGACAGTACCGTGGTATAGATAGAACCACAGATGTTCTCTCCTTCCCACAACATAGCCCAAAAGAGCAGAAGTGCAGAAGATCAGAAGTCTTGAATACAGGAACTTCGGAACTTCAGAGCTTCAGAGCTTCATGGCTTCTTCTTGGTGACATTGTCATTAACGTGCAGAAAGCCCGGAAACAGGCTGGAGAACATGGGCTCACCTTTAATGAGGAACTGAGGCTCCTCTTAATGCACGGACTTGTCCATTTGTTAGGTTATGACCATGAACAGAGTCACTACGCAAAAAGAAAGATGGAGAGAAAGAAACAGGAGCTTCTGGCAGGCATTGCGGAAAAATAAACCTTTACGGCATCGTTATTGCAATTTCATACGTCCCGAGAGAAACCTTTGTCATCAGCCCCTTGGCCCACAACAGGTCAGTCACCTTTACCTTCATATCCTTTGGTACCATCAGGATTAACTTCACACCAAGCCCTGAGAGCTTTTCCCAGTTTTCAGCCTGTTTTTCAGTAATGCTCTCTGCAGTTTCGACCTCAAGAATGGCAAGAATCATTCCATGGTTGCCAAGAATCATATCAGGATAATGCCCCCTGTATTCGGCCTTTTTTTCAGCCGGCTTGTTCACACTTATCTCTTTATACTCCCGTGAGAGCCGTTTTCTTAAATGCTCAAGTATCATCTCGTGAATAAGATTGCTGTATTCCATATCGCTCCATTTATTCAGAAATATTAATTAATCATGATTTTGTCAGAACTTTACATAAAATCCCTTGACAATACAAGGGATTTAATCAATAATCAACTCATACAAACCCTTATCTAATTTATATCTCCCCTCCCTCGATGGGAGGGGTATGGGGAGGGTGACTATGGGGTAATAACAGTCAACAAGGATGAATCGGGAAGGATAACTGTTTCCTTCCAATATGACCCTCAGTTTGTCTATAAGGTCAAAACCATCGAGGGCCGTAAATGGCATAAGGATCGGAAATGCTGGAGTTTTCCTGATAGTGATGGGACTTTGGAGAAGATTTTAGAGGTTTTCAAAGGTGAAAAAATCCATATTGACCCTGTCCTTCAAACTACAATCAAGGGGACTGTCCCAGATTTGCGGACGGAGCAAAGCGGAGTCGTAGAATCGGGACTGTCCCTGAAGTTTAAGCGTCCCAGAAAAGATAAAAAGTTACCAGTAGTTTTGAGCAAAGAAGAAGTTGCAAATATCCTCTCATCTATTGATAATATCAAACATAAGGCAATCCTGATGCTTGTTTATTCTGCCGGCCTCAGAGTTGGGGAAGTCGTCAGGCTGAAACTGGAAGACATAGACAGCAAAAGGATGTTGATACACATCAAAGAGGCAAAGGGAATCTCTGGCACTTCAGCCAGAGTTGGGATATCCGAAATACTTCGGATAGCACCCCAAAAATGGGGGTATATCCGAACCTATTACGGATACAAACAAGTTATATGAAATGGCGTTGAAGGAGTAAAATATGGAAGAAAAAAGTCCAGCGCAAAAAGCATGGGAAACAATGAGAAATAAGGGTCCAGGGAAAAAAGCTGCATATACAAAAAAGCGTAAGGAAGGTGCTAGCAAAGCAGCTACAAAGGTCAAAAATAAACAGTGGGAACTTGAAAAAGTGGAATATTTAAATGTATTAAAAGAAAAGGCGATGCCAGATACATGTGTTGTTTGTGGTGATAGCAGACCATTTGTTCTTCAGGTTCATCATGCAGACCCTGAGAAAAAAATCGAAGTAATGCTGTGTGCAAATTGCCACGATACAGTTAGACGAGGTACTTTCGGGGATTTGAGGGAAGCACACAAGGGAGACGATGAATGAATCATATTGATGCGCCACTTCATATAACACAGCATAAAAGGTTCGCCCTTTGGGCTCACCCAAATCCTTCGCTTTCGCTCAGGGCTTCTTTTCTGCCAAGAACGTTATCTGCTCATTGCAGTTATCTTTACTCCCTGCCTATATCAGTCCTATAGCGAATCCCTTCAAAATGGATTTGTTTTATATTGGTATAGGCGATTTCTCTTGCTTCCAATAAGGTCTTCCCTCTTCCAACAATATGGAGAACCCTGCCTCCGTCAGTAATCATACCTTTCTTCTCTGAATTATTCACACCTGCAAAAAATATCTTGCAATTTGGCTCTTGAACATTCTCGATTCCAGAGATGGGATAACCCTTGCCATAGCGAGCAGGATAACCTGGATACCAGCCCTTGCTTTTTCCGTCTTTCATCTGACGTGTCCTGCCTGTTGCAGCGACCACATCACAGTAATAATCCTGACTCCACTCAACTTTCTTATCACTCAAAACCCCATTTATAATCTGAAAACTTATGTCACTCAAAGGAGTTTTCAGTCGAGGGAGGATTACTTCAGCCTCAGGATCACCAAGACGTACATTTGCCTCCAAGAGATAAGGGGTGTCTTCAACTAACATCAATCCACAGTAAAGTATTCCTTTATACAGAATTCCCTCTTTTTCTGTAAATCCTTTTATCAACGGCATTGCAACTTTTTCACAGACCATGCTATTCAGCTTTTCTCCTTCAAGCCGGTGCGGTGAATAGGCACCCATCCCTCCTGTATTCAGACCTTCATCATTATCATATGCCCTCTTATAATCCTGGGCAACTGGCATCGGAGCTATTGCATTCCCGTCAGTAAAGACAAAGAAGGACATCTCTGTTCCATAGAGTCTTTTTTCAACTACCACCTTGCTTCCTGCCTCGTCAAAGATTTTTTCTACCATGAGCCGATCAATAGCATGATATGCCTCCTTGTCATCTGAGCAGACAATTGATCCTTTTCCCTGTGCCAAGCCATCGGCTTTCACTACTACAGGATATTTCACATATGCAATATAATCCTTTGCTTTCTGCGGGTCTTCAAAGACCTCAAACTCTGCCGCAGGTACACCTATCTCTCTGCACAATAATTTTGTATAGGCCTTGCTTCCCTCAAGAATGCTTGCTCTCTTGACTGGTCCAACAACAGGTATCTTTTCCTCCAAAAGTAGGTTAACAATCCCCCTTGTCAATGGACTTTCAGGACCAATAAAGACGAGGTCAACCTTTTCCTTCTTTGCCAGTTCTAAAATTTCTTCATCCGTCCTCGCATTTTCGCACCTGATCTCTCGTGCAATACCAGCATTCCCAGGTGTACAGATTACCTCTTTTACCCCTGGGTCATTCTTAAACTGCCATGCGATTGCATGGCCTCGACCTCCGCTATCAACTACAAGAACCTTCATCTATTCCTTTAAACTTTCTTGATATTTATCAAACAATGAAATTATCCTCTCGGCGTCATTTTCTTTTATTGTCCCTTTCTCCAGTGCTACTTTAACAGTTTGTCTTCCAAGTTCGGCATATAGCCTTAACAATTCAGGTCTTTCTTTGGATATTACCCTGAGGTGATCTTCAACAACCCCCGTATCTCCTCTCGAAATAGGGCCTGTGAGGGCTGAAGGAATACCAATGGTCTCGATGTTCCTCATCGTCCCGTGAATTAATGGAATAAGGGTATTAAGAGAATCCTCTTTGTCAATTCCTGCTGCCTCAAAAAGTTCCAATCCAAAACTTACTGTGGCTACGAGGAAATTAGAGACAACAGACGCACCTGCATGGTATAAAGGTTTTTTATCCGCTTTTATGGTTATCTCTTTTCCTCTAAGGGTATGCACTATCTTCTGAGCCATTGAAAGGGCAACATCATCTCCTTCTATACAGAAGTAAGAACCCGGAATGTTTACAACTGCTTCTTTCACATCCGCAAGGCTCTGGAGTGGATGTAAAGAGGCAATATTCGCTCCAACATCTCTCGCTGACCTCAAAATCTCTGAGGATAAGGCCCCACTCATATGGAAGACAATAGCTCCAGGATTAAATCCTCCCTCTCTGGCTATCTTAATACAGACATTCTCAATCGCACTGTCTGAAGTTGTAATAAAGACTATCTCTGCCTTCTTAGCAGTAGCCCCGAGGGCAGTCGTGGCTTCTCCTTCCCCTATGAGCTCCTTAGCCCTCTTGGCCGATTCCAGAGTCCTGCTGCCAATGCCAACAATAGAGTAGCCGTTCTCTTTAAGGAGATAACCCATAGCTGTTCCCACAACCCCTGCGCCAATAATCGCAATCCTTTGCATAATCTACCTTGTAAACTTCTTTTCTCCTGCTTTACCTTAATATTGTTTAAAATTTCAACCATTAACATGGCAGATGTGCTGAAAAGACTTTACCAGCGATACCTTGATGTATTGGCTAACCACATTATAGCCAATTAAAAACACATTTATAGTTAAAGCAAAACATTTCAAGCCAATTTATAATAAATCATCGCTTTGTAAAGTCTTTGAGGCATGTCTGCCCTGTTAGATATACGATGTTTAGGTCTACAGTCCAGCCTCCTCCAAGACCATGGGAATCCTTTTCTCCCAGCCAATAGCCATGATATGAACTCCCTCACATAGATTCTTCAATCCCTTAATCAGCCGTGCAGCTATCTCGATGCTGGTTTTGACTTTATCCTTTGTTTCTTCCATTTCTTTAATAAGGGACTCAGGAACAAATACCCCGGCCACATTTTTATTCATAAACCTGGCCATACCGGCTGATTTGAGCAATATGACCCCACCCAAGACTGGTATCTTAAAGCCTTCTATTCGCTTTATAAATCTTTCGAAGAGGTCTAAGTCAAATATTCCTTGTGTTTGAAAGAATCTCGCGCCTGCTTCGATCTTCTTTTCCATCTTTATGATCTGCATCTCAAATGCAGCCTCGGTGTCGGCTCCTGGATTTACTACTGCCCCAGGAAAGAAATCTGGAGCACCCTTGAGCTGGTTTCCCTGCATATCAAAGCCTTCATTAAGTCTGCCTATTACCCTTAATAGACTCACAGAATCTAAATCAAAAACAGGCATTGCCTGAGGGTGATCTCCCAAGGTTGGATGATCTCCGGTTAAGGCTAAAACATTCCTGATACCCAAAACCCAGGCACTTAATAGATCCGATTGTAGCGCTAGCCTGTTTCTATCCCTGCATGTCATCTGCAGGATGGGATCAATTACGCGATCTTTCAGGAGATGGCAAACTGCCATGGAGCCCAATCGCATGACAGAGCTTTGAAGATCAGTAACATTAATGGCATCTACCTTTCCTTTAATAAGTTCTGCATCTTCCAACAATCCATCTATCTCCGTTCCCTTAACTGGCCCTATCTCTGCCGTGATAAGGAACTTGCCGGAATCTAAGGCCTCCCTGAATCCCATCTCGTCATACTCCTTTTGTTGGCTCCTTTTTCAATCTCAAATCTTCTCTAACCAGCCTTCGGGGATGAACTGGCCACGTCTTTGGCTGAGACATCCCCTTTAGAGAATGAAGCAGATTTAGTTTTACCAGGCGGGCGTAAATCTGCTGCCACACGCAGGGGTTATCCTTTGAAACCTCACATAGTCCGCTCTGTGATCCCCCGCAGGGCCCATTGATGAGGCCCTTAGCACACCGTGCCACCGGACATATTCCGCCTGTCTTATAGAGAATGCAATCCCCACAGGCTGTACAAACCTCAACCCACGTGCCCTGTCCATCTGAAACTCCGATGAACGTGGTGTTCATCGCTGGTAAAACAGAGATACTTCCCAGTCGCTCAGTAATACCCTGTACACCAGCGCCACAAGCCATTGATAGGATTGCGTCATACTGAGCAGCCTCGTCCTTTATCTGGTCAATGAATTCCGGGTCACACTGTCGGAGTATTGTCCGTTCCCCCACGGTGATCTCGTTACCTTCTATTTTTCTTGCAATTCGGAGGGCTGATGCCAGCAATTCAACCTGCCTCTCACCGCCACTCATACAGACGGTAACACAAGTACCACAACCCACAATTAGAACCTTGTTATAGCCTTTAAGTATATCTTTTATCTCTCCAAAGGGCTTAATCTCAGCAACAATCATCCGCTCACCTTCTCTCTCTCTCTTATATAGGATTTATACCAAGGTCTTCAAACCTCTTTCTGAAATCAGAGACATCTTCTTCAGAGATTATATCCAAGCGGTTCGCACCCATGCCAATCTCGTCTAATATCTTTTTAGCCCGTTCAATGTGTGTAAGGAGCCATCTACTCCCATCCCTAAAATGGCATTCCTCGTTCTTGCACATATGTACTGCCACACCATCCGCACCCAACTCAAAAGGATAAATTAGCTGAAATACATCGAGTCGACCTGTGCAGAGCTTTCCCAGCCAGTACACACCCTCTCTGCCATCTGGAGGGCCTGCAGGTAATTTGTATTTACAGTAAAAGCCGATTATGAGTACTTTCGGTGTCTCTCGCATAGCTACATCTATTACCTTTTCCAATGTAGCACGGGCTTCTTCTTTTGTTTCAAGTTTTAGGTTTATTGCTGATGCTGAACATTCTGACATACAAATCCCACAAGCCTGACATTGGCTTATATCAATTTCAGCTATTTCTCTGCCTGGAACCGGCACTCCATAAGGACATATACGAACACAGTTAAGACAGGCTGCACAATTTTCTTCAACGAGTGCTCCTGAACCACAGAGTAAGCAGCGTTGTGCTTCCCTTACCGCTTCATCCCAATTATATCCAAGTTCTACTTCGGCAAAGCTATTGATCCGTTTTTCGATTGGGAGAGTAGGCATCTTCTGCCTTATTGATTTATTAATCAGCCTGACTACACTATCATCAAGTGATCTAAAAGCCAAAGGCTCTTCAAACTCTTTATTTGGTATATTGTAGAAATAACGATGTATCGCATCAGCCGCCTTTTTGCCGGCTGCTATAGCCTCGATCACGCTCAAAGGTCCGCTCACAACATCACCACCACCAAAGACACCCTTTAAGTTAGTCACACCTGTCTTGTCTTTCACAACTACCGTGCCATTTTTGCTTAAGATTAGTCTACTATCCTTTAGTGCATCTACTTCCGGGATATAACCTATTGCAAGGATAACTGTATCAGCATCAATTTCAAACTCAGAGTTCTCTATGGGTACAGGCCGGCGTCGTCCTGACTCATCTAACTCACCGAGTCGCATCTCAATACATCGCACCTTTTGAACATTTCTATTACCTAAAAACTCAACCGGTGCGGTCAGATAACTGATCTTTACTCCTTCCCTCTCTGCATCCTCAACCTCTTCTCGGCCAGCTGGCATCTCATCTAAGGTTCGGCGATAAATAATGGTAACCTCAGAAGAACCCAGACGAAGGCTTGTGCGAGCTGCATCAGTTGCAGTATGGCCTCCACCAACGACTACAACACGTTTACCTAAAAGGGGGCGTTGCCCCCTGCTAACTTGTTTAAGAAATTCAACGGCTGTAATGATTCCAGATAGTTCTACCCCATTACATTTGGGGAATAAACTCTTTTGACTACCAATGGCCAAAAATACAGCCTGATAATCTTTAAGAAGTCCTTCGATCGTAAAGTCTCGACCGAGAGACAAACCAGTCTTAACCTCAACACCCAGTGATAATATAAAATCAATCTCTTCCTTAACTACATCTTTGGGAAGCCTGTACTGGGGAATACCTTCACTCAGCATCCCGCCAAGTACGTTCTGTGCCTCAAAAACAGTAACACTATAGCCAAGTAATGCAAGGTCATGGGCTGCGGTTAGTCCGGCTGGTCCTCCTCCTATTACAGCAACTTTTTCATCGTAGTAATGTTCAGGTTGCTGAATAAGTTTTAGTCCTTTGGTTTGATCTGCTGCAAAGCGCTTCAGTGCCGCAATGGAAATAGGTTCGTCTATCTGTGCACGCCTGCATACATTCTCACACGGCCGGGTGCAGATTCTGCCACAAACTGAAGGGAATGGATTTACCCCGTTTAGAGATAAATCTCTAACGGGGTTTACCTGACGGATAATCCTGATTGCTTCTTCTACATCACCTTTTGCTATTGCAGAAACATAACCACGCACATCTGTATGAATTGGACACGCTGCCTGACAAGGTGGTATGGCTTTATCAGTCATTTGTTCAATACTCCAAATAGCCTTCTCAAAAATCTACTTTATGCCTCCGGCTCCCCTTAGAAAGATATTTTATTCTACAGGAAGTAAAACGGTAAATGTGGTGCCCTTCCCTACCTCACTTTCTACATATATAGAGCCATGGTGTGCATCCACAACGCCCTTAACAATGGAAAGGCCTAAGCCTGAACCGCTAATATATTTTGTTCTATCGGATCTTTCCCGGTAGAATTTATCAAAAATATGAAGAATCTCCTTATCTTCAATGCCTATTCCCGTATCGGAAACCTCTACTTGAATGTATTGTGCATCCTTTTTTAGTCCGATACTAACCTGCCCACCCGGGTGTGTGAACTTGATACCATTACTGATGAGATTAATGAACATGGCCTCCATACTGCTTTTGTTACCACTAATTAAAGGAGTGCGATCTTCCATGGTTACCTGAAGTGCGATATTCTTGTCCTGAGCCTGGGGTTGTATCAACTCGATCGATCTTTGTAAAATCTCAGAGAGATTCAGGGATTCTATTTGTTTGATGTGCCTTCCTTCTTCAACCATGCAGACATCCAGGATATCATTAACCAAATCCGTCATACCTTTTATCTTTGACTTGATCTTTTGAAGTAAATCTCTTTGTTTCTCATTGAGCCCTCCCACCATCTCCTCCAAAAGGATAGATGTTTGAAGTAAAGTAGAGCTCAATGGGGATTTTAATTGATGAGAAACCATGGATAAGAAATCAGATTTAATCTTGTCTATAGCACTGAGTTGCGCAACGTCATGGAGCAAAGTTACCGATCCAATAAGTAATCCATTTGCATCTCTAACAGGATTGATATGGACTCTGAGCCTGGTATTACCTATATCCATGAGGCATACTTCTTCAGCATGATAAGGCATATTAAGCGTCAATATCTTAGTTATAAGTCCAACCAGCACGTCATTTTTAATGTGATCTTGGACTGGCTGACCTAAGGCAGCCTTTCCTGTTATGCCTAGCAAGGCTTCAGCCTTTTGGTTATAAAGGATGACCCTACCCAGCTCATCAGTAACCAGTATCCCATCAGACAGGCTATCAATTACGGCATTTAATGATTCTTTCATTACTCTATAAGGCATATCTCTTTAGTGCCTCTTTAAATAAGTCAAGGGTTCTTTTCTATAGAAATTCTGAATAGATTTTCTACTCTTTCTACCAACTCCATAGGCTCTACGGGTTTGGGAATATAGTCATCAGCCTCGGTTCTCATGCCCATTTCCTTGGTATATTTTGATGTAGTTATTGCCTCCCCTACTGCTGTCAATAGCAGAATGGGGATGTGCCCATATTTGGGGTCAGCCTTGAGCTTAGCACACACTTCATAGCCATCCATTTCAGGCATCATGACATCCAAAATGATTAAATTCGGCTGTTCTGTTTGGACCTTTTTCAGCCCTTCTTTCCCGTCGTAGGCAACAGTCACATCATAAGATTTACTTTCTAAAATAAGCTTAGTGGCCTCTGCAAAATCTACATCATCATCCACCAATAAGATTTTCTTTTTCTCCATGTCTTTCTACCTAAGGATACTAAGCCTTATCCACTTTTTTGAGAATATTTTTTACGCGTTCCAATAAGATAGTATGTTCAATGGGTTTTTCTACATAATCATCAACGTCGAGTTGTAATCCTGTTTCTAATTCATATCGACGCCGGCTGGCCTCTTCCCTCACACTGCTCAGAATGATGATGGGTATATGGCCGTACTTAGCCCATCGAGGATCTTTCAATTCTTTACACACTCCAAATCCATCCAGCCTGGGCATAAGGAGGTCCAAAATCATCAAGTCGGGCTTTTCCTCTTTTAGCTTGGTCAGGCCCTCCACTCCATCCCGAGCGGTGGTTACCGCATAGCCATTGGCTTCAAGAATAATGCCGATAGCCTCCAAGACATCGGGATCATCATCAACAACTAAAATTTTCGCACTCATCATATCCTCCAAATATACTTTCTTTTATACCAAAACTCAATACCTAAGTATCACCTCGCTCTCTAAACTGTTATAGTTACAGTATTGGTCTTGGTAGTAAGCCAGCCCTTTCTACAATAACGGGTACTATATCTTCCCAGGCCACGGCCATGATATGGATGCCATGGATACCATCTATCTCTTTGAGTTGGTCGATGATCTCCAGAGCTATCTTTACCCCTTCTTCCTTGACATCCTTGGCCTCCTCCATACGGGTTACTATCTCATCCGGTACACTAATTCCAGAGACATTATCCCTCATATAGCGCGCCATTCCTACAGACTTTATGGGTATTACACCGGCAAGAATATGAACTTGTTTATCCAATCCCTGATCTCTCACCATCTCCATCCACTTGGTAAACTTACCAACATCAAAGACGGCCTGGGTTTGAATGAAGTCTGCACCAGCCCTTACCTTTTTGGCCAGCCTCATGACCCTGTACTCAAAGGGATCAGCAAATGGATTTTCAACCGCCCCAATAAACAGCTGAACTTCGCCAGAGATTCCCTCGCCGCACAGAATTTTTTTTTCATCTCTCATGGTCTTAAGAGTCTGAACAAGCTGAATAGAATCAATATCATAGACGCCTTTAGCCGTCGGATGATTGCCAAATCTTTGATGGTCACCAGAAAGACAGAGTACATTTCGAATTCCTAAGGCAACTGCACCCAGAATATCACTTTGGATAGCAATTCGATTTCGGTCTCTGACCACCATCTGCATTACGGGGTCAATCCCCATCTCCTTTAGGAGAATACAGCCACTCAAACTTGACATTCGGACGATGGCCGTCTGATTGTCTGTTACGTTCATAGCATCACAATAAGATTTGAGGAGTTCCCCTTTCCTCTGGATGACTTTTGCTAAGGTACCTTTTGGGGGACCCACTTCAGCAGTTACGGCGAAATAGCCCTCTTCAAGAACCTTTTCTAGATTGCTTCCCGCTTTCATAATACATTAACCCCTTTGAGTTGGTGACCCATCTCTTAAGCTTGGGTCCCAGTTTTTAGGAAGTATAATCTCCTCCAGCATATGAAGAGATCCAATTTTAGAATGGCGCTCAATAATGAGCTGCCAGGCGCAGGGCAAGTTGGGCGAAATCTCACATTTACCGCCTTGAGACCCACCGCATGGGCCGTTAAGCAAGCCTTTAGCACATCTGGCTATCGGGCAGATACCTCCGGTAAACTCCAGAACACAATCACCGCACTCTATGCACCTTTCAGCCTGCTTCCACTCAGCATGGCCGGAAGAAATGGTATTGCAGCCAGGATGAATTACCTTATGAGTAGAAGAGGCTACTGTCTGAATCCCTGCACCGCAAGTCATAACCAGAACGGAGTCAGCAGATTCAATAGCCTCGGCATAGGCTGCCAGTTTCATTCTGGTTAATGCCTCATTGCATACCATATCAATGAGGGAGAATCCACTGATAGCCTTGCCCTCTTCTTCCAGCCTCTTTTTAATCTCCAAAACCTGCCTCTCACCTCCGCTTTCACACCCATCTGCACAACCTTTGCAACCTATCAAAAAAATAACCCTGTCTTTGGTTACGTAATCCAATATTTCTTCAAAAGGCTTCTGTTCTGAGATAAGCATTCTAAATTACCACCTTCTTTAAGATTACATTTTTATACAATGTACAGCACAGGCTATACAAGGATCAAATGATCGCACTATTCGCACTACCTCAAAGGGATTGGACTCATCTTTTATCTTCGTCCCTATAAGTGCCTGTTCCACAGGTCCTGGTTGTCCCCTGTCATCACGGGGTGAAAGGTTCCAGGTACTTGGCACCACACATTGATAATTTGCGATCTTTTTATCCTTTATCTCTATCCAATGTCCTAATGCCCCTCTCGCTGCTTCGACCAAGCCAACACCTTGAGACTCATCAGGAATACTATAATCAACATATGAAGATTCGCCGGGCTTGAGCTGAAGCAGCCAATCATGCATAGAATCAGCTATATATTTCGTTTCCACGGCACGTGCGACGTGTCGGCCCAAAACTGAAAAAAGGTTTTTGGGTTCTGCCTTGAACTTGGAAAGAATCGAATCAACCAATTCCTTTACCCTTGAATCATGACCAACATAATTGGTCATTACTCGAGCGAGGGGTCCAACCTCATAAACCTTGCCTCCATAACGCGGAGCCTTTATCCACGAATAAGCACCTTCTTTCCCAAATTTTGGCTCTGTCTCGGCCGAGCCTGATTCATACCATGAATATTTTACCTCCTCGGAGATTTGAGTTATGTCAAGCTTATTGACATTAAGGTCTATAGAAACAGTTCCCTGTTTAAACAGCCTTTGTCTCTTGGTAAGGTCTGATTCCTTACCATCTAAGTCATAACTCCCATAAGAAAGTAAATTTCTACAGCCGACCCCTATTTCAAAATAATCGCTATATGCCTCAGCAATAGCTAAAACATCGGGTAAATAAATCCTGTCAATGAAATCCCTGAGTTCGTTTAACCTCCAGATGAAGGAAATTATTTTATCCGTGGTGGGCACCATAGTAACACCCCCTGGCATAACGCCCATATTATGGGGCATTTTGCCACCAAAGATTGAAAGCATCTTCTGGGCCTTGCTCCTCATGGAGAGGGCTTCTATATAATGGGCTGCTACTTCTTGGTTCGCATCATCTGAGAGGCGATAATCACCTTCATATCGAGGGACAAAAGGTCCTAATTCCCCTCGCTCTGCAAACTTCCTCAGTGAAGACAAAACAGCATCCGAACCCTCATACCTGCCAACCTTGGTTATATCTACGTAGTCGAGAGCGGACAGGTGATAAAAATGCAGGATATGATCTGCGATGTGGGCGGCCCCTAATATTAAATTACGCATAATCCTTCCATTGTCTGGTATCTTGTCAGATATGCCAAAGGCACTATCTAAGTTTAAGGCTGCCGCCATAGAATGGCTTGTAGGGCACACACCACAGATGCGTTGAGTTATCCTTTGAGCATCACGAGGATCCCTGCCCTGAAGAATGAACTCTATCCCGCGAAAAAGCATTCCTGAACTTTTAGCATCTTTTACTTCTCCATTTTCTACCGATACTTCAATCTTCAGGTGTCCTTCGATGCGAGTGACTGGATCTATAATAATCTTATTCAATTTCTATCCTCCTTCCAACAATCGGCAGGGCCTCCACATCCATTTTCTGATATAACGGAGAAACTACATCAGGAAATCCAAATTCACAGCAACCTATGCAGGGAGAGCCCGCGTTGATACACCAGTTGACCCCGCCATTCCAGAGTCTCAACGGGCAATCAGCATAAGTAACTGGCCCTTTGCATCCCAATTCGTATAAACAGCCAGGTTCATTGAACTTTTTAGCAAATTTTCCTTCATCATAATCAGCCCGGCGCGGGCAATTTTCGTGTATTAACCTTCCATAGAAGGCTTTAGGCCGTTTATATTCATCTAAATCCTCCTCCTTTGGCAGTCCATTTAAAAGGAAGCTGGCTACAGTGCCAACCAGCCAGTCGGGATGGGGAGGACAGCCCGGTATATTTATTAAAGGAGTAATGATGGAGAGAGATTTGAATAATTTATCTACCCCTACACATTTGCCAGGATTACGATGAGCTGCGGCTATTCCACCAAAAGCAGCACATGTACCTAAGGCAATGACTGCCAGAGCTTCCTTCCCGAGGGATTCGACCGCTGAAAGCATAGTTATCGGCTTTTCATCCTTTTCTCCAATACACCCATACGCTCCGTCCTCAATTGTGGGTATGGCTCCTTCGATCATCAAGATATAACTTCCGCTTTTGCGTTGTTTCGTTTCCTCCATTTCCTCAATGACCGCCTGTCCTGCTCCAGCCATTATGGTTGGATGGAATCGAAGGTTAAGGTGTTTTCCAGGAAGAATTTCATCAACAAGAATGTTTTTGATGGTTGGACTTTCTGAATTCAAGATAGAAACAGAGCATCCGGTACAGGTAGCACATTGTAGCCAAATTATTGGATATTCTTCAACTTTTCCCATGATAACTCCTATTGGTATTTTATTAAAATTATCTTAGTGTCAAATTCCATTATAAAAGTAATAATAGTATTTTTTCCTTTTCCTTTCTTTTCATACACTGCTTTTTTGCAGCTCCATCTATATTCTTCAATCAAACTTTCCTTGGTTTTAGCCTATTCCTGCATGCATCTTTGCGGATTGAACTGTGTTTTTCATCAGCATCACTATTGTCATTGGTCCAACACCCCCTGGCACAGGGGTTATTGCCTTAGCCTTTTCTTTGACAGTCTCAAAATCTACATCTCCTACTAAACCAGTCTCAAGCCTGTTCACACCTACATCAATTACCACCACCCCATCTTTCACCATATCTGCAGTGATAGCCTTTGGTCTCCCGGCAGCTACAATCAGGATATCCGCCCGTTTCGTATGAGCGGCAAGGTCTTTTGTACCGGTATGACAGATGGTAACTGTAGCATTAGCACCTTTATTTTTCTGGAGCAACATATTCGCAATTGGCTTACCTACTATATTGCTTCTTCCTACAACTACCACCTCAGCACCATCTGTTTCTATACCAGACCTGATTAAGAGTTCCTGTATGCCATGAGGTGTGCAGGGCAAGAAATTAGGTTTGCCGAGCATCAGTTTGCCAACATTTATTGGATGAAAAGCATCCACATCCTTTTTAGGATCAATAGCATCTATGACATTGGCTTCATTAATATGCTTTGGTAGAGGCAGTTGCACGAGTATTCCATGAATCTTGCTGTCCTTATTGAGTCTTTCAATATGGGCCAAGAGTTCTGCCTCAGTTGTATTTACTGGAAGGTCAATACGCTCAGAATATATACCTAATTCCTTACATGCCTTTTCCTTTGCACCAACATAAACTTTGGAAGCCTCATCTTCACCTATAAGGATTGTAGCCAGCCCTGGGATAACATTATATTTTTTATTTAATTCTGTTATTTCAAGTTTCAGTTCTTCCTTAATCTGCTTCGATATCTCAGAACCTTTAATTATCATTGCTGCCATAGTTCCTCCTACTTTATTAGTCCCTTTTTTTAATTAATTCCAGCAGTTCTACTCTTGTGGACTGTTTCGTGCGAAATATTCCCCTGACAGCAGACGTTACCGTCCTGGTACCTGGTTTCTTTATGCCCCTCATACTCATACAGAGATGTTCTGCATCAATAATTACCATTGCGCCTTTGGGTTTAAGCCTTTGCATTATCAGGTCAGCGAGTTGTGTTGTCAAACGCTCCTGCACCTGTGGCCTTTTAGCAAGAATCTCAACTGCCTTTGCAAGCTCACCCAATCCGACGATATTCCCTTCTGACGGTATATATGCAACATGGGCTTTACCGATAAATGGAAGCAGATGATGCTCGCATATTGAATAAAACGGAATATCTTTCAACAAAACCATCTCGTCATGACTTTCACCTTCTATGGGTTTAAGTATTTCTTCAGTAGGTGTCTTAAGACCAACGAATATCTCTTCATACATCTTTGCAACTCGCTCTGGTGTTTCCTT
>JAGVMY010000098.1 GCA_020053565.1 Thermodesulfovibrionales bacterium | reverse complement strand
GTTTCAACAGCGATTTCCTCTGCCTGATCCTTGCTCTTTGCTCTGAGGAAAGCTGAAGCAATAACGTTATCAAGGACGGTCATCCTCTGCAAAGGCTTAACTACTTGAAATGTCCTTGCAATCCCGAGTCCACATATCTGATGGGGTTTCAGGTTAGATATTTTCCTCCCATTAAAAAGAACCTCACCTTTAGAAGGTTTGTAAAAGCCGTTCACTACGTTAAAAAGAGTAGTCTTCCCTGCGCCATTTGGACCGATAAGGCCAAAGATTTCTCCCTTATTTACACCAAAGGACACGCTGTTGAGGGCTGCAAGTCCGCCGAAAAACTTAGAAATCCCTCTCAATTCAAGTAAAGACATTATGAAGTTCCCCTGATTCTGAAAAGCCTTTTAATTTTAGGAAAATCTCCGGCAATCCCGTTAGAGAGAAATATAATAATCACTATTAATAGTATTCCAAAAAAGGTATGGTGTGCGACACCAAGCCATGGGATAGACCTTATGATCTCAGCAAGAAAAACCATAATTATCGCACCTATAACAGGACCCCAATAAGTGGCAACACCACCAACCATGACTACCATGATGGTGACAATTGATATGTCATGTAATGCAAATACCACCTTTGGATCAATGTATCCCATGTAATTCGTATAAAAGGCTCCGGCAAACCCTGTGAGGATACCACTCAGACAGAGTGCTATGGTTTTATAAAGGGTTGTATTTATCCCCAGCGATTCTGCAGCGTCCTGATCTTCTCTGATTGCGACAAAATAGTATCCAAGTTTGGACTCTATTACCTTTTTAATTAAGAAAAAAGTTCCTGCTGCTATAAACAGGATAATGTAGTAGTACCATATCTTTTCAACCCATGTCCTCTCTTGTATTAATATTCCAAGGTCTCCACCTGTAAAATCAACAAGGTTTTCTGAAGTCACCCTGAATACCTCTCCCATGGCAAGGGTTGCGAGAGCAAAAAAGGGTCCTCTCAGTCTCAGGCATAAAAAGCCTATAAAAAGTGAGACTACTGTAACAACGATAATAGTTAGAGGCAGACCCCACCATGGAGATAATCCAAGTTTGAAATAAAGTATGCCAGCAGTGTATGCACCGGCTCCAAAGTATGCAGCATGGCCAAAAGATACCTGACCACAGTATCCCCCGAGGAGATTCCATGCCATACCTATTACTGACCACATAATAACAAGTATCACTATATGCATCATATAGGTGCTCAATCCGATAAGTGGCAAGATTGCAAGAAGGGCCAGTATTATGAGTGGCAGGAATCTCTTCATTTTCCAAACCTCTTTCTTCTTAACAGGGATGCTACTCCTCCAGGTAAAAATATAAGAGCTGCAACGAATATAAGAAATCTTCCCACAGGAGCCCAACCCATACCAAGATAGGTAGCTGTCATTGCTTCAAATACCCCGAGAATCAGACCGCCAATAATAGCACCAACGGTAGAGCCCAACCCGCCGAGTATGGTAATGACAAATGCAATCAGAGTAAACTGACCGCCAAGTGCCGGGTACAGGTAATAAATAGGGATAAAAAGGCTCCCTGCAGCACCTACAAGGGAAGCACCAATGCCAAAGGTAATTACCCGCATCTTTTTCACATTCACACCCATAAGGAGGGCAGCATCAAGGTCCTGTGCAGTTGCCCTGATAGATTTACCCATGTCGGTTTTTGTAAGAAAAAACCAGAGCAGAACAGTAATGATCACAGCAAAGAGAAACGATACTGTCCAGGAAAAGGATAAAGAAAGTTCAAATGGGGCGGCTTTCCAGTAATCAGTCAGATACCAGGCTTTGGTTGCATAGTCCACAGGAGTAGAACGGTAATCAGAGGTAAAAAAGATAGTTGCCAGATTGGAAAGAACCATTCCGATGCCTACGGTAAGAATGACCTGATTCTCTGGTAATATGGACTCTACCTTAAGAACAGGATTGATGAGAAATTTCTGTAAACCAACTCCAAGAAAGAATAATAAAGGCATTGATATGAATACTGAAAGATAAGGGTCAATGTGGAAAAGGACAAACACCCAGTAAGCAATGTACATGGCCACCATCATGAGTTCACCATGGGCTAAGTTAATTATTTTCATCACTCCCATGATAATGGTCATGCCAAGGCCGATCAGGGCATAGAGACCTCCGAGCAAAAGACCAGCTATAAGAGTCTGTAAGAAGACCTCTATCTGTACTGACATCTGCTCTTAATTCCTTATTTTATCGCCGTTCCCTCCATTTTGGGATTGGATAGATGTATTTTTCGCTTGCATAATTCAAAGGCCAGATGGTTTCGTGTACTCCCTTGATAACCTGTAGGACAAGGGTATCCATGAAATTTTGATTCTGATACCCCTCTTTATCTTCAAATTTTATGGACCAAAAGCGGTTTCCATTTTCGTTGCCTTCATTGCTACACGAATGTCCTCTGGGTTCAAGCTCTTTGCCCTTTCAAGAACATCTTTTATGATATAGAGAGCTGAATATGCCTCAGCACCATGATATGATGGATAGTCTTTGAAAAGCTTTTTATATTTGTCTGCATATTCCTTGGCTCCTTTATATTTCACCTGTGGGCTCCAGAGTGTAGCGGTGACAACGTATTCAGAGGCATCTTTAGCATTAACAACAAATTCAGGAAGGGCAAACCCGGCAGCACCACCTGCAAAGAGTTTTGAATCAATCCTGAGCTCCTTTATCTGCCTCATGAGCAATGCTGCGTCCATCACATATGAAACCATGTAAATGACATCAGGTTTTGCTGCCTTGACCTTTGACAGGATAGGCTTAAAATCTACAGCACCCTTCTCATACTTTTCGTATACTAAAACCTTCATCCCCATTTTCTCTGCATGCATGGCCATATCCTTGGCACCAGAAGTACCAAAGTCTGAGCTTTCATAGAGTATTACAATTGTTTTTGGCTTTACAACCTCTTTGAGAAAGGATATAAGTCCGATTGCATAAAGGGCATTAGGGGGATTCATACGGAAAACATACTTGTAGTTTTGTTGTGTTATATCATCAGCTGCACCTGTGACCACGAGGTAGGGAACCTTCCTCTCATCTGCTACCGCTGCTATGGCTTTTGAACAGGATGAGCTGTAATCACCAAATATCACAGGCTGTTTTTTTACATCAATAAGTTTTTCTGCTATAGATCTTGAAATCTCTGGTTTACCCTGTGAATCCTCAAAATCAAGAACAACTTTTTTGCCTTTAATGCCGCCTTTTGCATTTATCTCCTCGGCAGCGATTTCATAAGACCTCTTTTCCATTTCGCCAAATTTTGCCTGAGTGCCTGTGAGTGGAAGCGGGATACTCAATTTAAGAGTATCTTGTGCAAGCAGGGTACCTGAGCAAAAGAGGCTTAAAAGAAAAGCAACAACTACTATGATTGAGAAACGTCTCATTTTTCTTCCTCCTTCATTTAGATTATTTAAAGAAATTATAGGCATTTTAATTCAAAAATGCATCATTTTCAATAAAAAAAATTGTTATTTTAACCAGAATTACGCAGTGTATCATGAAAACCATTAACAATAACGTCATTGCGAGGTCGTTTCGACCGAAGCAATCTCTAAGTGAATGTGGGATTGCTTCGTCGTCCCCCGAATGTTTTCGGGAGACTCCTCGCAATGACAAGAAAGTGAACCTTACGCAATTTGGGTTCAACCATTTTGTTTCTTACAGCTTCCTTACAGCCATGCGTTTCAACTTTGATATATGACTTGTTATGTCAATCTCCTTTGGGCAAACTTCAACGCAATTATAAATGGAATGACATCTCCAGAGGCCATGATGAGTGATTATTCTTTTGAGCCTTTCATCTGTTGCTCTGTCCCTTGTGTCAAAAATGAACCTATAGGCTTTAAGAAGCGCTGATGGTCCAAGATACTTTTTATCAGTCCAATAGCTCGGGCATGAAGATGTACAGGAACCGCACATTACACAGGTTATGGATTGGAGTATCTTTCCCTGGTCTTCCGGACTCTGTATCCTTTCTCTCTCTGGAGGTGGTTCATTATTAATGAGATAGGGGAGGACCAATTCATTTTTACTGAAAAAGGGATCCATATCTACAACCAGGTCTTTTATCACAGGGAATGCCTGTAGTGGTTCAAGTGTAATAGTATCCGGCATATCTTTGATGATCGTCTGGCACACAAGGCCGTTCTTGCCATTTATTTTCATTGCACAGGAGCCGCAAATACCATGGGCACAGGACTTACGAAAGGTGAGGCTGCCGTCTATAGTTTCTTTTATTTTAATTAAACCATCGAGTGCCCTCTCAGTTGGTTCCATCTCAACGGTAAACTCTTTCCATTGCGGGGATGAGTCCTTTTCAGGATCAAATCTCTTAATTCTGAAGAAGTATTTTTTCATAGGATTATATAAAGGGTTCGAGGATTCGAGGGTTCAAGGGTTCAAGGGTTCGAGTGATTAGAGTATATATTATTTTCACTTGACCCCTTGAATCCATGACCCCTTGACCCCTTTTTAATATTTCCTTTCCTCTGGTTTAAATCGCGTTATTGTGACCGGCTTGTACCTGAACTCAACTCCTCTTTCAGTCTTAAAGGCAAAGGTATGTTTAAGCCAATTTTCATCATCTCTGATGGGAAAGTCCTCCCTGTAGTGAGATCCACGAGACTCTCTTCTTTGAAGAGCTGAAAGGGCGATCACTTCACCTACATTTATAAGATGACCAAGTTCAATTGACTCAAGCAGGTCTGTATTAAATTTCTTGCCTCTATCTTTAATCCCTAACCTTTTTGAGCGCTCTTTTATAATAGTTATCTCTTTAACAAGACCTTCCATGTCCGCTTCATTTCTGAATACAGAGCATTTATCCATCATTATTGTCTGAAGTTCACTCCTTAATGTTGCAGTTTTCTCTTTACCCTGAGCGTTTAACAGACCGTCAATGTTGTTTATTACTTTATCTACTGTATTTTTTGAAATATCCTGTTTTTCTGTATCCTTGAGAGACTTGCCTATAGCTATTCCGGCTCTTCTGCCAAAAACTACTGTATCCAGCAGTGAATTACAACCAAGTCTGTTTGCACCATGGACTGAGACACAGGCACATTCACCTGCAGCAAAAAGGCCCTCTACAACCGAGCCTTTCTCATCCTTTAAGACCTTTCCGTCTATATCAGTGGGGATGCCACCCATTGCATAATGGGCAGTAGGAAGTACAGGAATTGGCGCATCAGACGGGTCAATTCCTATATAAATCTTACAAAAAGTCGTAATTTCAGGAAGTCTTTCTTCTATTATTTTTTTATCTACAGCTCTCAGGTCAAGGTATACATAATCTTTACCGTCTATTCCCCTGCCTTCTCGTATCTCAGTCATTATAGCCCGTGAAACCATGTCCCTTGGTGCAAGGTCTTTAATGGTTGGGGCATATTTTTCCATAAACCTCTCGTTTTTTCCATTAATCAAAATCCCTCCTTCACCTCTGGCCCCTTCTGTAATGAGTATTCCAAGACCATAGAGACCCGTGGGATGAAACTGGAAAAATTCCATATCCTCAAGAGGTAAGCCGGTGTTGAAGAGAATGCTCAGACAGTCTCCGGTACTTGCGAAGGCATTAGAAGTTGTTTTGAAAACTTTTCCATAACCACCGGATGCGACAAGGGTTGCCCTGGCATTAAATGTATGAATCTCACCGCTTTTTATTTCAATAGTAATGACCCCAATGCATTTACCATTTTTTACCACGATATCGAGGACATGGAATTCAGGGAAGAAATGTACTCCATGAAGTTCGCTTTGCTCGAAGAGAGCAAACATTATTGCATGGCCTGTCCTGTCTGCAGAATAACATGCCCTTCTCACTGGAGCTGCACCGAAATCCCTTGTATGACCGCCAAACCGTCTCTGTGCAATTTTTCCTTCAGGGGTTCTTGAAAAGGGGACACCCAGATGTTCGAGCTCAATAATAGTCCTTATCGCATCTTCACACATAACCTCAATGGCATCCTGGTCTCCAAGAAAGTCACCCCCCTTAGTCGTATCATAGAAATGCCATTCCGGTGAATCAGGCTCTTCATTCTCTAAAGCAGCTGATATACCACCTTGAGCAGCAGTGGAATGGGAACGGGTAGGGTATAGCTTTGTAAGCACAGCGACCGAACCGTACTTTGATGCCTCGATTGCGGCTCTGAGCCCAGCAAGGCCAGAACCGATGATAACTGTATCAAAATAATGGGTCATGGTTTGTGAAATAAAAAATAAAAAATCAAAAATGCAAAATTATGGAGTTCTATTATTTTTAATTGTCGTTACTTTCTTGCAATACCTGTTCTCTTTGCGGCCTCAGCAACTTCGTGGGCAACAGCAACAACCACCTTTTTGTCAAAAATACTCGGTATGATATAATCTTCAATCAATTCATCATCTTTTACTGAATATGCAATTGCTTCCGCAGCAGCAATTTTTACTTCTTCATTTACACCCTTTGCCCTTATATCCAATAACCCCCTGAATATTCCAGGGTAGCTCAATGCATTGTTAATCTGATTGGGATAATCTGATCTGCCTGTAGCAAAAACTTTCACGAGTGGAAGAGCATCTTCTGGTGCTATCTCTGGTTCAGGATTCGCAAGTGCAAATACTATTGGTTCCTTCGACATTCGTTTTATATCATCTGGTGTGATTATGTCAGGGCTTGAAAGGCCTATAAAGACATTTGACCCTTCCATGGCATCTGATATGCTCCCTTTTACTTTCCTTGGATTTGTCTTCTTCGCGAGAGACAGTTTGTAAGAATCCATATTGTTTCTTCCCTCGTAGAGGGCACCTCTCCTGTCACATACTACTATATCTTCAACTCCGTAAGCTAAGAGAAGGAGGGCAGTAGCTGCACCTGCTGCACCGGCTCCAACCACAACTACCTTAAATTTCTCTATGTCTTGTTTTAAAAGCCTTGAGACATTGATAAGGGCTGCGAGAACGACTATGGCAGTTCCATGCTGATCATCATGGATAACAGGTATGTCAAGCGCCTCAATCAGCCTTTTCTCTATTTCAAAACATCTCGGCGCTGAAATATCCTCAAGATTTATACCTCCAAAGGGAGGTGAAATATATTTCACCGTATTAATAATTTCTTCGGTAACCTTGGTTTTAAGTGCTATTGGAAAGGCATCAATACCTGCGAACTCCTTAAAGATCATTGCCTTACCTTCCATTACAGGCATAGCAGCTTCTGGACCTATGTCACCGAGACCAAGAACCGCAGTGCCATCTGTTACTATAGCCACTGAGTTTCCTTTTATTGTGTAACGATAGGCATGTTCAACATTATCATGGATGTCTCTGCAAATCCTTGCCACGCCAGGGGTATAGACCTTGGATAAGTCATTTCTATCTCTCACAGGTATCTTATTGTGAATCTCTATTTTGCCTCCCTGATGTGCAAGAAAAGTACGATCCATTACCCTGAGGACCTTGACGCCTTTTATTTTTCTGATTGACCTTGCAATGTCTTTCTCGTGTTCCTCATCGCGTGCATTCACCGTGACATCTCTGATTATCTTTCCTTTTTCAACACGAACGATATCAACAGAACCAAGATCTCCACCAGCCTGACCTATAGCTGTTGCTATCTTTGCGAACATTCCTATTTTGTTCTCTATCTCTAACCTGATGGTGATACTGTAACTCGGACTCGGGATTCGTACCATGTTTTATTAACCCCTTTCTTTAATAAAGTGTGACCACCCAAACGTTTATGATGATTGTATTATTTAAAATAAAATAACCAAACACCAATAATCAATAACCAAATAAGTTCCAATAACCACACACCAATAATCAGACTATTTCAAAAAGTATTAGTTCATGTTTGTTTCTTGACATCTCATTTTTCTCAATGCAGTCTATAGTATGGATTCTTTATGGGCATTGCTCGCATTAACCTCAGCCTTTACACTCGCAACAAGCGATGCATTTACAAAGAAAGCACTCGCTTCTCATGATGAATATATAGTTGCATGGCTCAGGCTTGTTTTTTCCTTGCCACTTCTAATTGTTTCTTTTTTATTTATACCGGTGCCTGAGCTCGATAGTAATTTTTATGCTGCTTTCCTGCTTGCTGTGCCGCTTGAAATACTTTCCATAGTACTGTATATAAAGGCATTGAGGCTTTCTCCATTAAGCCTTACCCTGCCATTTCTCGCACTCACGCCTGTGTTTCTTATCTGTGTATCTTATCTTATACTCGGAGAGAAGGTGTCCTTGTGGGGTGGTATGGGCATTTTTCTTATCGCATTAGGGGGTTATACACTGAATATACAAAAGATAAAAGCAGGCATAGGTGAGCCGTTAAGGGCAATCACAAAGGAGAAAGGCTCGATTATGATGATAGGTGTTGCGCTGATTTACAGTGTTACTGGACCTCTCGGTAAAAGGGCTATAGAACATTCTTCACCCTTATTTTTCGGGACTACATACTTTATAGTATTAACACTTCTTTTTACTCCAATTGCGTTATATAAAGGACATAGATATTATCAACGTCCTGAAGGCAGAAAGATAAGGAGAGACGTTGTTTTGTCATCTTTTTTGCCAGGTATCTTTTACTCTTTTATGGTGGCATCACATATGATCGCAATAAGCCTTGCAAATGTCGCTTATGTGATATCTGTAAAAAGGATAAGCATAATTATCGGAGTGCTCTATGGTTATTTTTTATTTAAAGAAAAAAATATAAGAGAGAGGCTTTTAGGAGCAACATTGATGTTAATTGGGTTTGTGATTATTATAGTGGCGGCATGATAGATAGTGATTTATTATAAATGTCATTCCGAGTCCCGATTTATCGGGACTCGGAATCTCTTTGCCTTGAGATTGCTTCGACTTTACCTCGTAATGACTTTTTTTTGAGAAGTTTGCATAGTTTGGGTTAAACTATTTCATGATTAATGTCATAGTCATCTCTGATGATGAAAAAAAGATATCCCCTTTATTTAAATCAAGTGGCATTTCTTTTCATATACAGGGATCAATGCAGAAAAAAAGATCACCAATGCCTGATTCTCATGAGCTCTCTCACTATGCTATCGCTTTTCTTGACCTTGATGTTGATGACTGGCAGGAAACACTCTTAGAGTTAAGACAACAAATGCCAGTAATAGCCTTTTCAATGCCTGATATAAAAACAGCTGTTGAGGCAATGAGATTAGGGGCATATGATTTTTTAGAAAAACCGCTGACGAATGAGGCATTAAACCAGGCAATCAGCAGATGCAATGAGAAGAGTTTAACTCACGAGTATGGCTTTGATGAAATAGTAGGTGCAAGTCCTCCGATGCTGAAGGTCTTTGGGTTAATAAGAAAAGCAGCAGTGAGTGAGAGCAATGTGTTAATCACAGGGGAAAGTGGAGCAGGAAAAGAACCTGTTGCAAGGGCGATTCATAAGTGGAGCCCGAGGAAAGAAAAACCATTTATGACTATCAATTGCAGTGCGATCCCCGACACCCTTCTTGAGTCAGAGCTCTTTGGTTTTGAGAAGGGTGCTTTTACAGGTGCAAATTATACAAAGAAGGGCATCCTTGAGATGGCTGATGGCGGCACGGTTTTTTTTGATGAGATTGGAGACGTCTCTCCTCTATTTCAGACAAAGATATTAAGGGTAATCCAGGAAGGTGAAGTTATGAGAATAGGGGGCATGCGTTATATGAAAGTTGACGTAAGGATAATCGCGGCTACCAACAAGAACCTCACTGCATCGTGTTTGCGGGGTACATTCAGGCTGGACCTCTTTTATAGACTTAACGTGATAAATATTCACCTTTCGCCTCTGAGGGAGAGGAAAGAGGATATACCACTTCTCGTGAGACACTTCATGAAGAAATATGCTCCAAAGAGAAAGGACATATTAATTAAAGGTATTACCGATGATGCGATGAATTTATTGATGCACTATTCATATCCTGGTAATGTAAGGGAGCTCGAAAATTTCATTGAGCGAGCAATATCCTTGGCAAATGGTCCTGAGATATTACCATCTGATTTACCCGCTTTTATGCTTGAGTCAACTCCTCCCAAAAAGACAACAATACCCAGATTGAAAGAAGCGATCAGAGACGTTGAAAAGGAAATAATATCCTCTGCATTGGATAAATCCGGGGGGAACATATCACGCGCAGCAGAAGCCCTCGGTGTATATCGTCAACAACTCCAGAGAAAGATAAAGAAGTTAAAAATAGCAACATAAAGTTACACTGCAACAATAGGTTGCTTTAGTTAGATTCCTTATATACCTTAAAATATCATTCTTAAAATGCATCAAATAATTGCATTATTATATTTCTATTAATAATTAAATATTAAGTATCAATGAGTTATAAACATGGCATATATATTGCGACTATAGAATAGTATATTATAAAGATATGAAAAGATAATTATATGAAGTTAGAGAAGACTGTAGACAGAGACAGTAAAGAGAAACTTTATGTCCAGATTTACTCTATTATTAAGGAAAAGATAGAAAATGGCGAGTGGCCTTCAGGTACACAAATACCAATAGAAGATGAATTATGTAAGACGTATGATGTAAGCAAAGTAACAGTGAGAGAAGCTATCTCTGAATTAGTGAGAGAGGGTTACCTCAAAAGGCAACAGGGCAAAGGAACATTTGTTACCTACTCAATACGTAATTCAGGGCTCGCCATGAAGACGAGATTGACCGAGGATATGTTTGGAGAGGGGGTAGGAGTTCAAAAAGAGTTGTTGGTAAAGGGCGTAAGGGAGCCATCAGAGGATATTAAGACCTATCTCAAGGCAGAAGATGACGTATACTACCTCCTTTGCAAAGGGGTTGTCGAGGACGAGCCGGCATATATTGAAGAGCTGTATGTCCCTTTAATAATATTCCCGGGTATAGAGGGTGAGGAAGTCTGCCCAACCTCGTTATATGATCTGATACAGGAAAAGGCGATAAGAAAGATATTTAAGGTGGTGCAGACTATAGAGGTTACCAGGATAAAAGGTGATGCTGCAGATATACTTAAGGTGAAGGAAGGCGCCCCTGCATTACTTCTTCATAGACTGTTTATCGGTGCAGACGGGGGCTCTATAGCGTATGTGAGGCTTATCGGCAGCAGTAGAAGATATAAAATTCAAACGGAATTTGAAAAGATTAATTAAACATTGTTTAAATTTAAATGTATTGTGATACAATAGGTGCGGATTGGGAATCTGGGGGGGAGCTATTTTAATAATTAAAGCTCCAAAAAAATTTAGAGAAGAAGGAGGTATTTTATGAAGGTATTGGTTGCGACGGATGGCTCAGAAAATTCTTTGAAGGCTGTAAAAAGGGCTCTGGAATTGGCAGAGAAAGAAGGGGCGAAGGTGACATTGATGTCTGTTGGCTACTACTTCGGC
>JAGVMY010000156.1 GCA_020053565.1 Thermodesulfovibrionales bacterium | reverse complement strand
ATGTCCTGTATGTGGGCCTAACGTTAAATTAATAGATAAAGGTGAAACAAAAATTTTGCATAGTGACACAAAAGACAGTAAAAATAATCCCCCCTTATCTCCCTTTACTAAAGGGGGGGCGTGGGGATTATCAACTGGAAAATTGAAAGTTGATGATAGAGAAAATCCAATAAAAGAAACAATAAAACTCCTGAAACAGGGGGCTGTTGTCGCTATCAAGGGGCTCGGAGGGTTTCATATAGCTTGTGATGCAACAAACGAAGATGCAGTGAAGAAGTTGAGATTAAGAAAGAGAAAGAGTAATAAGCCTTTTGCCCTGATGGCTCCTGATGTCGAAGTAATTAAAAAATATTGTGAGGTGTCTCAAGAAGAAGAAGGGCTTTTGATTTCGAACAGAAGACCGATTGTATTACTCAAGAAATGGCAAAATGTACCCTTGTTTTCAGATGAAATTGCACCAAATAATCAATACCTTGGTTTTATGCTTCCTTATACGCCTCTGCATTATTTGCTCTTTTACTATCCTAATCCCCCCTCACCCCCCTTTAGCAAAGAGGGGCAAGGGGGGATTAATTCTCACTTTGATGCCCTTGTTATGACGAGTGGTAACCTCTCTGAAGAACCCATTGTTGTTGATAATGATGAAGCCATATCGAAACTTTCAGATATTGTAGATGCTTTCTTAATACACAACAGAGATATTTTTATGCGAGTTGATGACTCAGTGGTAAGGGTGACTCACGATTCATCACCATCATTTATCCGTCGTGCAAGGGGGTATGTGCCTGCTGCAATTACACTCCACGAGGATGGCCCTGAAGTGCTTGGATGTGGTGCTGATATTAAAAACACGTTCACTCTCACAAAGGGAAGTTTTGCAATACCGGGTCAACATATTGGGGATATGGAAAACTACGAAACATTGATGTTTTTTGAAGAAAGCCTTGAAAACCTTAAAGATGTGTACAGGGTGAAGCCGATCGCTCTTGCATATGACCTTCATCCCATGTATCTATCTACACAATGGGCGGTAAAACAAGAGGGTATTGAAAAGATTGGCATCCAGCACCACTATGCCCATATTGCATCTGTTATGGCTGAAAAAGGCATGAAAGATGAAGTAATAGGTGTCTCCTTTGACGGGACTGGTTATGGTACCGATGGAAACCTCTGGGGTGGAGAATTTTTAATTGCAGATATTAAGGGGTTCAAAAGAGCAGGTCATTTTCGATATATACAACTTCCAGGAGGTGAAATGGCAGTAAAAGAGCCATGGAGAACAGCGATAAGCTATATTTATGATATTGCCGGAGATGAGGTAATGCAGTATCTTGAATCTATTAGCTTTGTAGAGAGATATGGCGATGAAAGGATTAACGGTATCCTGAAGATTATTGATAAAAAACAATTCTCACCACTTTCATCGGGTGCAGGGAGGTTATTCGATGCCGTTTCAGCCATACTTGGTATATGCGATAAAAATACATTTGAAGGAGAAGCAGCAATTGCACTTGAATCGATTACAAGGCCTGATATTATGGATGATTATCCAGTTGATATAAAATTCAGAGAGCCTATAGAAGTTGATTTCTCACATACTGTTTTGAGGATCATTGATGATTTACTGAATGGAGAGGATAAAGAGATTATTTCATCGAAATTTCATAATACCGTTGCTACTGCTATTTTAAGAGTTGTACAAAAGCTTTCATCTTTGCATAAGATAGATGATGTTGCATTAAGCGGGGGAGTATTCCAGAACATGTATCTTCTTGACATGACTATTAATAAACTTAACTCAATAGGCATGAAGACTTACATAAATGAAAAGGTGCCAAGCAACGATGCGGGTATATCCCTTGGTCAGGCATATATTCTCAGAGAAAGGATGAAGTAAGAAATATGAAGAATCAAGGGATATCCAAAAAGATCAGTGGTCTTATGGATTCAATTGGAAGGCCGTTAAGACTCATGGAAGTATGTGGGACACATACCGTGGCAATATTCAGGTATGGTATAAGAGATATCCTGCCAAAAAACATTACTCTCCTGAGTGGCCCGGGCTGTCCCGTATGTGTCACCCCAGTAAAAGATGTTGAAGCTGCTATTGTTCTGTCAAAGATAAACAATGTTGTCCTTACCACATTTGGAGATATGATGAGGGTGCCGGGGAACGAGCAGTCTCTTAATGATGTACAGGCAGAGGGAGCTCATATAAGAATTGTATATTCACCAATAGATGCATTAAAACTTGCATCAGAAGACAAAGAGAAGAAAATTGTTTTTTTTGCAACAGGTTTTGAGACAACTTCACCATCAGTTGCGGGAACGCTCTTCGAGGCAGAAAGGGCTGGGGTTAATAATTTTTATATATACTCTGCACATAAGACAGTTCCTCCTGCACTTAAAGCCCTTCTGAATTCTGATGACGTAAGGGTAGATGGTCTTATTCTTCCCGGACATGTGAGTACGATTATAGGAAGCAGGCCCTATGAATTTATCGCATCTGATTACAGAGTGCCGTCGGTCATCACAGGCTTTGATGCAGAGGATATCCTTCAGGGTATTATGATGCTCCTTGAACAGATCGCATCCAAAAGGGTAGCTGTTGAAATTCAGTATAAAAGGGCTGTAAAAGAGGATGGAAATAAAAAGGCTCTCTATCTTATGAATCAATATTTTGAACCATGTGATGCAGACTGGAGGGGAATAGGGACAATCCCACAGAGCGGACTGAAATTGAGAGATACATACAGCCATTTAGATGTGAAGAATGTATTCTCTATTGATATTCCTGATTTTGAAGAGCCTAAGGCCTGCCAGTGTGGCGCTGTCCTCAGGGGCGTAAAGATACCGACAGATTGTCTACTCTTTGGAAAGACGTGTACACCTGAAAAACCAGTAGGTGCATGTATGGTGAGTACAGAGGGAAGCTGTGCAGCATATTATAAGTATGGGATGTTCAAGTAACCCATTCTCACCATCTGTTTAAGTAATAGTATGCTTTTCTTTTCTAAACCCAAGGTCTCTTTGTTATGCTAAAATATCTGTTAAGCAAAAGCCTAAAGGTAGTCAAATAACTACTGAGTTTAGAAGAATATTTTTGGGTTATTGAGGAGGAAATGGAAAGGATTCTTCTTGGCCACGGCAGTGGCGGAAAAATGATGCATCAATTAATCAGGGAGCACTTTGCTCCTGAATTTGAGCTCAAAACACTGAATGACTCTGCTGTGCTTGAGGGGATAAATAATAAAAGGATTGCTTTTACGACAGATTCTTATGTTGTTTCACCGATATTCTTTCCAGGTGGCGATATCGGGAATCTTGCTGTGTACGGCACGGTGAATGACCTTTCGATGGTGGGTGCAAGCCCTCTTTATATTACTGCAGGGTTTATCCTTGAAGAAGGGTTTCCAGTCGAGGATTTAAAGAAAATTCTCTCATCTATGGCAGATGCTGCAAAAAAGGCAGGGGTAAAGATAGTTGCAGGAGATACAAAGGTTGTAAATAAAGGAAAAGCAGATGGAATTTTCATAAATACTTCAGGGATAGGAGTAATTGAAAAAGGTGTTGATATATCGCCTTTGAGGGTTATGCCGTCTGATAAAGTTATTTTGAGCGGACCGATTGGAAATCATGGGATTTGTATTATGGCAGAGAGAAACGGTATCAGTTTTAATCCACCGATAGTGAGCGATACAGCACCTCTGAATAATCTTGTCAGGGAAATGCTGAATACTACTAAGGAAGTTCATGCGATGAGAGACCCTACGAGGGGAGGTCTTGCGACAACTCTCAAAGAGATTGCATTGGATTCAGGATACTGTATTATGATTGAAGAAGGGTCTATACCTATACCATCCGGTGTGAGAGGCGCATGTGAACTGCTCGGGCTTGACCCTCTTTATGTTGCAAATGAAGGAATACTCGTTGCAGTTGTGAAGCCTGATGTGGCAGACATGCTTGTAACTACCATGAGAAATCATCCATTGGGTAAAGAAACACGGATAATTGGAACGGTGCAGGAAGAACCTGCGGGCATGGTTTTACTGAAAACACATATTGGTGGTACGAGAATAGTAGAGATGCTCTCAGGAGACCAGTTGCCGAGAATATGTTGAGGTATTACAGAAAATTGTCTCAAGATTCATCCATGAAAAATAGAGAGAAAGTTGTTGTCAGATTTAATAAAGGGAAGATTCTTAAAGGATTTTACCTGATCCCTACTGACGGTGGGAGTAATAATATAAAGGTTTTTGTTGTGGGGTCATCAATCAAAGATATGACGATAATGCCTTGAATTTGTTTTTGTGACATTTACTATTATTTGATGGAGGTTTTCAAATGTTACTTGGTGTGAATGTTGATCATGTAGCGACAATAAGACAGGCAAGAAAGGGTTTTGAACCTGATCCTGTTATGGCTGCAACGTTAGCGATACTTGGTGGTGCAGATGGAATCACCGTTCACCTGAGAGAGGACAGGCGTCATATTCAGGACCGGGATTTGAGGATGTTGAGAGAATTAGTGCCTGTTGAATTAAACCTTGAAATGGCATCAACAAAAGAGATGATAGGCATTGCCACCAAGATAAAACCTGACCTGGTTACACTTGTACCTGAAAAAAGAGCAGAACTTACCACAGAAGGTGGATTGGATGTAAAGTCACAGAAAAGAATTATTTCTGATGCAGTAAAGAAGATTCATAATACCAATATACCGGTGAGCCTGTTTATAAATCCAGACAGTGAGAGTATTAGGATATCAAAACAGATAGGTGCTGATATGGTTGAGATACATACCGGAATGTATGCAAATGCAAAAGGTAAAAAACAGGAAGAAGAATTAAGTCGTGTCATTCATGCAGTCAGATATGCATTAGATGTCGGTCTGGTGGTCAATGCAGGACATGGTCTTAATTATTTTAATGTGGTAAAAGTGGCTTCTATTCAAGGGATTAGAGGACTTTATATAGGACATAGTATTGTTTCGAGGGCTGTGCTTGTCGGTATGGAAAGAGCAGTGAGGGAGATGAAGGAGTTAATAAAACAGTCTGCAGGAAAATAAGTGATTGGCTAATGAGAAATGTACTCTCCTTCAACACTTCTGAATATTTCTATAACCGATATAAAAATTGCGAGCACCAGTGGTCCCATAATAATACCGATTAATCCAAAAAGTTTAATTCCACCGAGGATGCTAAAAAAGATAACAAGGACAGGCATCTTTGTTTTACTGCCTATGATGATAGGCCTCAAAATGTTATCCACCAGGCTTATCCCGAATATTCCGATGAGTGCAAGAACTACTCCCTTCAATAACGCACCCTTTATAAAAAGATATACAGTGGCAGGTACCCATACTACAGATGCACCGAGGAGTGGAATGAATGAGGCTATGGAAGTTGCCAATCCCCAGAATACAGGATTAGAGATTCCGAGGAAGTAGAAAGAAGCCCCTGCTATTGTTCCTTGGGCAAGAGAAACAGCTACACCGCCATAAATTGTTGATACTATTATATCCCTTATTTGGATTTTGAGTCTGCCTTTTTGTTCCTTTGAAAATGGCATATAATCACCAATTTTGCTTAAAAAATCAGGGCCGTCCTTAAGAATGAAAAATATGGAAAATACCATAAGTACAAAATTCAAAAATACCCTTACAATATCTCCCAATCTGCTGGTAATTTTGCCAATGATTTCTTTACCTAATCTCGAGATGCCATCAACGATTGTTTTATCCAGTTCAGCCTCTGTAATGTTTAATGTAGCGGTAATTTTATTCACTACGGTTTGAATGCTTGGGTGATGTATTGAATTTTTTAATTCCTCTAACTTTCCAGTATTCACATATCCTGATATATCCTGAAGTTCATTAATTAGCAAATAGGAAATATACGAAAATGGACCAAAGATAATTAAAAGAATAATACCAAGGGTGATGAGGGATGCTATGGATTTCAATTTTACAAATCTCAAAGTATAGGCATACAGTGGATAAAATACTATGGAAAGGACAATTGCCCATGCAGTAGGAAAGAGAAATGGCTGTAATATCTGATAACTTAAATAGCCCAAAAGTAATACGAGGGCTATAAGGGTAATAAAGTAGAACTTATTAGCTGCCATTTCTCCCCTCCATGATATCTCTTCCGTTTTGAAAACTATTTTAAACCAAGTAGCCTTTTTTTTTCAAAAGTTATTGCTGATGGACTGGTCTGTCATAACTAGGCATTGAATGAAGAGAAGTTAAAATATTACAGGGTTAGTAGAAGACAAGAAGTTACCACAAAAGTAAATAACAAATTTGCTGCCTGAATAAAACAGAAATGCCTTGCGTTGATATCAGGATAAGGTTTATGATTGAAAAATTGCTTTTTGAAAGGCAGGTATGATTTACGGAGTAGGTATAGACCTTGTGAAGATTGAACGAATGAAACAGGTCGTGGAGAGATGGGGACAGAAGTTTCTTGAGAGGGTATTTACAAAAGGGGAGATAGAGTATTGTTATGAGAAGAAAGAGCCCTATCTATCGCTTGCCGTTCGTTTTGCTGCTAAGGAGGCTTTGATAAAAGCAATAGGATCTGCAATCCCTGTATCTTATACTGATATAGAAGTGATAAATGTAGAGGCAGGGAGACCCCTTTTAAAGATTAACGGTAAACTTGAAGAATTTTTTCAAGAAAAATCAATACTCCATGTACACATTAGCCTGAGCCACGAACACGAATATGGTGTTGCATGTGTGGTATTAGAGCAGTGATCACAATTCTTTTTTGAATATCAGATACTTATAAGCTATAATATTTTGTAATATATGAAAAATAGAAATGTAGGCTTTATGAATGTAAAGGTTTATTAGATAGTAATCGAGAGGAAGGGGGAACTTAAGAAGGAAGGTCATATAGTACTTAATGGGATAGAAGAATTCCTCGATATTATCATAGAGGCAGAGAAGGAGATTCCAAAGATATAAAATTACATAAAAATGAGGGGAGGATAGAGCATGTCTTTAAAAGTGAAACTTAGACCGTCAAAGTATCGTACAAGGGCAGATTGTATTTTGTGCGGTGAAGAATTTATGTTGAGTGGTGTAAGAGCAACTTTATGGGATGAAAAAGAGAGAATTGGGAATGTATGTTATGAATGTTTTAAAAAAGGAAGTAATGAATTTCCTTCTTTATTACAGGCCCACGTGCAGAGACTAAGGAGAGAAGCAGATGACCTTGAAAAGCTATTCAAACGTTCATTTGAGTGTCCCACATGGGAAACATTTCAAGAATTAGAAAAGTTGACAGATTTGTTTGATAAACAATTCTACGGCTCAGAAGATTATGAGGACGCATTTGTTCAGTTAGAACAGAAATTCAAAGAAATATTACATGAACCAAAAGAAGACTAATTATTCCCTTAAGGTTAAGATTGATATTAAAGAAATTGTCAAAGATATGATTCTATAATTTAGGTAGGTAAGAAAGATGAAAGTCGTTACTGCTGAAGAAATGCGATCGATAGATGGAGAGGCTATCGAGATTTATGGCATTCCCGGTGTTGTACTCATGGAAAGGGCAGGACTTGCAGTTGCGTCTAAGATCAAGGAAATTTTTGGCCGTAAAAAGGTTATTGTAGTATCAGGGGGCGGAAACAATGGCGGTGATGGTTTTGTTGT
>JAGVMY010000001.1 GCA_020053565.1 Thermodesulfovibrionales bacterium | reverse complement strand
ATTCCCAGCCCTGCCCGTAATTTACGTATAGCTTCCAACCATATAAATATTTGTTTTTCCGTTTCATGTTTTTTGCCCTCCGTTTTTAGTAAGTGAACATCATAACAGCCGTAAAATACAGGCCGCAAAATATCACAAATAAGCCAAGTGAATTAACTATAAGGAATGTTATCCGTTTCATCCGTTTATATCCTTCCTTCCGGCAACATAGTGTTTTAATGCCGTGTCGATATGAGAGTCATTGAGATAGTTTAACTGGCAGATGTTTAAAAAACCGCTTCCGTTTAATAAATCCCATCTGAACCGCATATCAATATCTTTACCGAGTCTTTTTGCTTTATGTGCTCTGATTGTTGCAATTCCCACGGTTTCGATAAAAGTATCAAGAGCCGCCTTCAATTTGTCATAGTCCGCTTGTTTAATTTTCATTCGTTTTATCCTTTCTTTTTAGTTGTTTAACTTCCCGTCAATGCGCTCCCGGAGAAGCGCATGGGCTGAAGGTTAAATTTTTCAGTGATTGCAAAAATCATCCCATAAATCCCGCATTTTTTCGTTGGCGTCCTCGTTCACCGACGTCCATATGCCGTCAATATAATTTCCAGTGCTGTTTCCAATTATAGCCTGGTGTCCATGCAGGTTTAACCATTCGCAAAATTCGTCAGCCTCTATTGTGTCGACTGCTATTTCAATTCTCATTTTTTACGCCCTCCGTTTCATATTGTTTATGTTAGCCCGCGCATTATTAATTAGTGATTGATAGCTTAAACTATAAACAGCTCAAGATATTTATTTGCAGTCCTGGCCGGAGCTGAAAACTGACCACAAAAAATATAGGCTGTTTCTTCTTCATTCAGCTTAAACGCTTTAAATGTTTTGACTAATTTTCCGTTCAAATAAACTTTTTCTATATTTTCTATTCTATACCTGTTCATTTTAACTCCTTCTCTTTATAGTTTTAATGTTAGCCTTCATCCTGTCAATATCCCTTGCCTTGCTCTCAATCCGCCGAATCTGCCCTATTCTTTCCATGATCGCCTTCATATTCTTTTTATTCATGGTTCACCTTCCTTTTGCTTGCTCTTTTTTCCACTCCTTAACGCTTGAGAGCCTGCCATATCGCATTGAGGTCGTATCGCCTGCTTTAATATTGATATGCCGATATGCCTCTTTCGCGTTTTCCGCTTCACCCTCCCACCATTCGCTATTCATTAAATTTATTACAAAATATTGCATGTTGCGCTCCTTAAAAGTCCTATTTAATGTGAATTATAATCCCTTATATCTGCCCACTATCCCTAATGGGCAGGGTAAAGGATTAAACTAGGTCAACCATTGGTATATGGTCGTTTTCCGGCCCGCAAAATCCAGTAATCCAGCCATAGTGCCAAGGATAACCTGCGCCGTACCCTTGTACCCGATAGATGATCTTGTCGCCTATCTGGTAATCCCGTACTGGTTTTTTACCCCGTAAAAATACCGCCTGCGATGGATGTGTTCCCGGTTTTATTATCGCTGCTTCCATTGTTTTAATCCCCTCTTGTATTGTTATAGGTTACAGGTTTAAACCGCATGGTATAATAATACAGTCATCTTTGGCCTTTCCGCTTGCTACAGCCTCTTTACAGCCGTCATCATAAGCTCTGCCTTCATCTTATCTATTGTACCTGTACCATTTATCATAGAAGCCTTTCATCCTGTCCTTTTTGCCTTTATTGAAGTCATCCGCATTAGTTTGATTCATGGTTTAAACTCCTTTTATATTGTTAATCATTACCTGCCTGACTATTACCATGCATGTCACATGCCAAAGCTCCTAATAACTTTTGCAAAACCTGAAAAATCCAATAACGACAAGGATAATTCCCACTATCTACAATTATATGTAATAACCTTTTACAATTCAAACTGCATACATCCTATCCACCTAAATCCACCTAAAATCAAATAATCCAATAACTACGCCACTATCCTAAGTTCATATTTTTAAACCATCTGCAACAATCTATGATGCTTTTACAATCCGCTCAAAACTTTGTAGCTCACAACAACTTTATGATGATAAAAAACAGCCTGAAAACTGTAATTTTTGCCGGTATCAACATATATCCAGCAACCACACACGTTATTTAATCTCGTTAACCATGTCAGAGAGTTAGGTTAACGCGGGCAAAAGGCGATTAATAGGGATATAAGACCACTGCTTTCTGTTCAACTTTTGAACATGGATACTTTCTATCCAGATTTATCTTGACAAACATTAACCTTCGTGTACATATAAGGTATGAACATTAACCTTGAACATTGAAGTTCAACCTTCAACATTAACCTTCAGGAGTGTGACGCATGCGAACATTAACCTTCGAGCAACTACGGATCAACCTAACATTAACCTTCGATTCCTTGGATGAACCTATTGAGATAGTGAAGCGCGGTCGTGTTGTCGGTTATATAGTAAGCAACTTACAGGATACAGTCTTGACCGGGAAGTCGGAAACAGCCGAAAAACAGCCATGTAATACCATTGCCGCGCCTGAGATAGTCAGCGTCAAGGCATCTGGCGACACTGTTTTTGTGCCTGACCCGGTCAAACCAACCAATAAGCCAGTATCTAAGCCAGTTTCATCAATTGATATACCTGCTAATATACAGGCTAAGGCAGAGGCTAAGCCGTGGTTCAGGCCACTATCTAAGGCGGGTCAATGTCGCAATGCAGGCAAAGGCAGGGTTAAAACATGATACAAACTGGATACAAAGTATCCACCCAGACAAAAAGAATTCTTATCCCGACCCCACCCGGCAGACCCGATTTATCCGAAGCCAGGGGGTCATGAGACTCTATATAGGGTAACGTACCTACAACTAATTAAAGGTAAAAAGGAGGAAGCATGGCAAAGTACAGGAAGAAACCAGTAGTGATTGAGGCTGTCCAATGGGCAGGGACTGTTGGTAGTGCCAAAGAAATGGAAGTCTTACTTGGGGACTCCAATTGGCAATATTATCAAAAGTGCATCTTAATAGACACACTTAAAGGAAGTATGACAGCGTCTATTGGTGACTGGATTATTAAGGGTATTAAGGGCGAATTTTATCCTTGTAAACCAGACATCTTTGAAGCAACATATGAACTTGTAGAATAAGAAAAAGTGGGTCGGGTGATGGGGTAAAAGTAGTACCTATTGGAAGGGGTTGATTTATGGGGTTATTCTGGTGTAGGTAGAAAGAAGGTGGCTGTAAAATTTCAGGAATATTACAAAAGTGATTGACAAAGAGGGTGGATGAGAGTAGGAGGTGTGGTAATTTTAGTGGAGGATTTTGAATGGCGCAGAGGACTAAGGAAGAGCAAGCGGAGTACATGAGGTGGTACAGGGATGATAAGAGGAAGAAGGAGGGTGGAAATCCTGTACGGCATAGTGAGGCGTGGAGCAGGAAGAGGGAAGGTAGGAAGCCGAAGGATGAGGTTATAGCGGACGGGTTTAATACCGAGAAATTAGGGGGGTTGAGTAAGGCGGATCAGAGGAAGGTAGATGCAGTAGCAGGTGATGAGACTGATGATACAAAATCAGCGAATCAGATGTTACAGGATATGAGGTGGGTGTACAGGGAAGTGCAGGGTAGGCGGAAGTTACTGAAGTTAATCAAGAGTGATGACAAGCAGTTTGTGTTAATGGTGAAGGAGCTGATGAAAATTGAGACTGCATTGTTATCGGCGAAGATCAGGAAGGAGGGTGATATAGGGGGTGGGAATAATCAGAATTTCTTTGTTGTGTTAAAGGGGTTGGACGATGATAAGAAGGTAGTGCAGGTTATGGATAAGACAATTGACATGAAGCAGATAGAGAATGCGTTAAATCCGAATGCAGAGGAATATGTACCTGAAGAGGTGAATTCGAGGGATGCACCAGAGCAGTTAATGAAACCTGTAGAGAGGATGGAGGGCGAATGATAGAGCATAAATTCAGAGGACACATTTTCAAGTTTGTGGAGACAAAGACAGCGCCTGTTTTAATTTCGGAGATATTCAGGGATAATTATAAGGTATTTGAAAGAGGGATAACGTTTGATGGTGGGGATGTTATAATTGATGCAGGGGCGAATGAGGGTATGTTTTCGATTATGATGTCTGTGTTTTTTCCTGTATGTCGTATAATAGCTTTTGAACCCGTGCCAATGACATTTCAGACTTTAAACGAAAACATCGAACTCAACAAGTGTAAGAACATCGAAACAAGTTTATATGGTGTTGGCCATCCGAATCAAACATCAGAGACATTGAATGTATCGAAAGATTTCTCCGGGGGCTCAACGTCGAAATGCCGGTTCAATCCTGAACATCATTATCAGGTGACGGTAAATCTTTTAGATTTAAAATCTATTTTTACTTTATGGGACATCGAGAGATGCCGTTTGCTGAAGATGGATATTGAGGGAATGGAGTATGACGCATTGTATTATTCGGATGTTTTGCATCTTGTGGATTATTTTACAGCGGAATTTCATACGAATGCTAATCTGGATTATGAGGGCAGAAGAATGCAGGGGTTAGCGTCTTGGGTGGGTGATAGAACTAAAATCATCAATCTGATATTATGCAATATGGCTGAATAAAATTCCTATTAAATAGGAGAAAAGGGGGTATTATGAAAGATGAGGGCGCAATAACGATGGTATGTTTAGCTGGTCTTTTTGTTGTAGGTAAACTTTACGGCAAAACAATGTTGAAAGATCCACGTGTATTTGCAATTATTGAAAACGGGGCAAGGATTCAATTAAGTCCATTACCGGGTACACCGGGCATGATTACAATCGGTGATTTTGCTTTGATGTACGAAATACCGAAGGAAGACAAGAATCTTCAGGAACTTTATTATCGTGTAACTCATCCGGAAGAATTTGCAGAGAAAAAGACTGTTGCTATACCGGGTGTTACTGGAAACTCATAAGGAGTTATATTGACCGAAGAAATAAAGCCATACCGTGTCCTTTATGATTATACTGGTGCACCAACCATAAAGAGATTTACATTGGATAATACCAGAATACGTTGTATTATGGGGCCTTTTGGTTCCGGGAAGACGTCGGGATGTATAATGGATATAGTGCGTAGAGCAACTGAACAGGTTCCAAGTCCTGATGGTATAAGAAGGTCAAGATGGGCAGTTGTACGCAATACCTACAATCAATTAAAGGACACTACAATTCGTTCTGTTCATGACTGGTTTCCACCTAAACTATTTGGCACTTATCATTCAACTGACCATAATTATTTCATCACAAAAATTCCTGGGGTGCATTTAGAAATCTGTTTCAGGGCTCTTGATAGAGCAGACCAGGTTTCCAATCTATTATCTTTTGAATTCAGTAGTGCTTATTTTAATGAAGTGCGTGAAATTCCTTGGGCGATTATTGATACGATGGATGGTCGTATAGGTCGTTATCCTAAAAAAGATGATATTGGAGAATTCTGGCATGGGATAATAATGGACACAAACCCACCAGATGAAGATTCAAAATTATATAAAATAGCAGAGAAAATTCATCCCGATAATTTCAAAATGTTCAAACAACCTTCCGGTCTTTCAATCCATGCAGAAAACACAAAACATCTTCCTAAAAATTATTACCAGAACCTTGCCAAGGGCAAAGATGAAATGTTTGTCAGGCTTTATTGTCACGGCCAATACGGGTATCTTGTTCAGGGTAAACCTGTCTTTGCATCTTTCAGGGATAATGTGCATGTAGCCCCAAGACCGTTAGAACCATTAAAAGGGATTGATGTGCTGACAGGTTGGGATTATGCGCTTCAGCCTGCACTTGTTTTTGGTCAGATAACACCACTTGGTCAACTTCGTATATTGGATGAACTTGTATCTGATGGTATGGGTTTAAGACAGTTTTGTTTGAATCAGGTTATACCTCTCTTAAGACGCAAATATTTCGGTATGAATATTTTGGGATTTGGTGATCCTTCTGGAAGTGCACGTTCCCAAACTGATGAATCCACGTGCTTTGATATTCTGCATAGTGCTGAAATAGGTCTATCGAATATTATCCCGGCTCCAACAAACGCTCTTGTACCAAGAATAGGGGCTGTAGAATTTTTTCTGAACAAAATGAGTATTGGTGAGCCCGGATTTATTCTTTCTCCCAATTGCCATTTTCTCCGCAAGGCTATGAACGGAGCATATCATTATGATAAAGACCCGAAGGGTTCAGGGGAAGAGTATAAGCCTGTGCCAGTTAAGAACTTCGCCTCCCACATATCGGATGCATTACAATATCTCTGCATGTATGTTACAGAGAAGGAGATGTATGACGCACAAAAGCGTTCTTTTTTAGCACAGTTAAAGCAAAAAGCATATAGACCGGCGAGTTCTTTAGCCGCTTACTAATATCAACTAAAAAAAAGGAGGGTGTTATATGATTGAAAGAGAATTAAAAATTGGGAGTACACGTTTTACAAAAACCATTATCCTTGACGAGCCAGGACAGGGGAATGCTTGTCATGAATACAGAATAGAAACGGTTCCGCAAACCGAATCTTCTCCAATTGCTATTGTCGGCCAGATATCCTTTCAAAATGGCCCTATAAAAGAATTCGGAGTTAATGGATGCCATCAGGAAGACCTGTTATTTATTGTTCTTGATCGTCTTGAATCATTTCAAGCCGGAATATTCAAATGTCGTGAAAATGCGATAGCCATCACAAAAATTCAAGAGGCTATACATTGGTTAAACCATCGTACAAATGATAGGTCGAAACGTGGTGTTGAAGGGAAAAATTTAATATAAAAATTTAAGTTGAGGGCCAAACAAGGAGATTGATTATGGATGCAATAAAAGAAGCTTTCAGTAAAAAAGAAAGAAATTCAGAAGGTATGACCGCATTTGGCTTTCGACTTAGAAACCAGTTTTCTCAGAACAAGGCATATCGCAGGCCAAAGGAATTACAATGGCTTGAGGACTTGAGGGCCTATAAAGGACTCTATGACCCGGAAGTTAAGATTGAAGCCAATAATTCTAAAGTATATCCAAAGATCACTCGTTCTAAAATCAACATCGTTCTATCCAGACTTCATGAAATGCTATTCCCTGAAACAGATAAAAACTGGGAACTGGGCCCAACTCCGGAACCGAAATTATCCAAAGAAACCGTAAAGCAGATAGCCATGTCTTTAATTCAGGTTAATCCGGAAACACAGGAACCTGTTATACCAAGTGCAGATGACCTTGCGATTGCTATTAAAAAGTTCGCAAAAGAAACTGCTGAGAAAATGTCGTCTGAAATTGACGACCAATTGACTGAGATGGATTATTCAGAAGAGACCAAGAAAGTTTTGCGTTCAGGTCTTATGTATGGGACTGGTATCATGAAAGGCCCTCTTGTTGGCAAGAAAACAAAACGCAGATGGGAATCCACTCCGGCTGGTGAATTTGAAGAAAAGGTTGATAATGAAGATGTACCTGACCTGAAGTTCATAAGACTCTGGGACTGGTATCCGGAAATGACAGTAACCGATATTGATAAAATTGAAGGTGCATTTGAACGTCATGTCATGTCAAAACACGATTTAAGACAACTTGCAAAACGGTCTGATTTTTATAAAGACATGATAGACAAGTACCTGTTAGAACATCCTGATGGTGATTATGTGCATCTTAACTGGGAGGTTGACCTTCAAACTATTGAGGTTGAAGCTGGTAGTGGTGGCGGTGAAACTCCGCTTTCATCAACTTCTGCCTCTGACGACTCAAGCCGTTCAACCAGCAGACAACTCGGTAAGAAATATGAAGTTCTTGAATACTGGGGTTATGTTGATGGTCAAGACCTGACTGAATGCGGTATTGAAGTTGAAGATGTTGAACTTGAATATGCCGCAAACGTTTGGCTTTTAGGCCGTTATCCAATAAAAGCAATCTTGTATGATAAGGCTCTTGATGAGTATAAAGTCTTTTATTATGAGAAAGACGAAACGAGTATATTCGGAGAAGGTCTTGCCAGAATCATGCGGCATTCTCAAATTGCAGTAGCGGCGGCGGCTCGTATGGTGCTTGATAATGCTAGTTGCGTTAGTGGCCCGCAGGTGGAAATTAATTGGAGCTTGATGACTCCTGATACAGACCTGAATTCGTTTTACCCTCGCAAAATATGGTTCAGGGAAGGCAAGGGTGTTGATGCTCAGTATCCTGCCTTAAGAGTTTATAATATTGAATCTCATCTTGATGAACTCCTGAAAATCATAGACGCTTTCAAGCAGTTCGGGGATGAAGAAACCACTCTGCCAACATGGATGATAGGGCAGATGGTGAATAACGAAACCGCACAGGCCACATCAGGTCGTCTTGCAACAATCACAGTATCAATCAAAGACGTAGTTAAGAACTTCGATACATTCACCGAGAAAATCATACGGGATATTTACGCATGGAATATGGAATTCAATCCAAGACCCGATATTAAAGGTGATTTTAAGTGCAAGGCTAAAGGCGTATCTTCTCTGGTAATGAAGGAAATCCGTATGCAGGCTCTTGCTCAGTTGACTACAACCATGACTCCTGAAGAATGGGATTATATTCCAAAACGTGACTTCTTGCAGGAAAAGTTCAAAGCACATGATATTAATATTGCATTGCTTTCCGAAGAAGAGGTTAAGAAATTACGTGAAGCCAGAAAACAATCTGCTGAAATGCAGCTTGCGATTGAGATGCAGAAGGCTGAAATTGCATACAAACGAGCTCAAACGATGTCTCAGCTTACCAAAGCAAAGAAAACCAACACGGACGCAACAATTGCTGCTCAAACGCCTATTGAACAACCTGAAGGTTCAGACCCAAGATTGACAGAAGAAGAAATTGCACTTCAACAGACCGAAAGAGGTGGTAAAGAAGCTGAAATCAGACGTTCAGAAGAAGCTCATGCGCTTGAAATGCAGCATAAGGACGAATCGCATAAGATGAAAATGGCTACTGATACTACAAAAACTGCACACGAGGTAGCGAATAAGGATAAAGTCGTTGAACATGGTATGAAAATCAAAGAAAAAATGACTCAGGCTGATGTAAAGGCAAAGGGTATGAAGAAAAAGGCTGAAGCAAAGCCTAAAAAAGCTAAAAAGGAGTAATTATGTTTGCAAATAAGATAAAGTCAGAGTTAATAGGTGAACTTTGTGGTGCTCAGAAAGACCATGTTTGTCAGAATCTTTTTAAATTACTTGATATTCTCATATCGGAAGCAAGGATTGAAAACGATACTGCCGAAGAAAATGTTATTTATCGGAATCAAGGTAAAATACAAGGATTTCTTGAGCTTAAAGACTCTATCGAAAGAGGACTACCGGCTCAAGCAGGTTTTATTAATAAATAAGGCTTGACAAACAAGATTGGAACATATAATGGATGAAACGAAAAGTGGATACTTAGTATCCAGTCATATTCTTAGGAAGAAGGATATGGTTGATAAGCCAGTAGAGAATGTGACACTTCGTAAGGATGAAGTTATTGAAGTATTAAAAGCTCTTGATGGTGCGAAGAGAAAGTTGCAGTCGCTCTTAAAAGATTAATTAGCGGCTTAAACTCAGATTAACACAATGAGACACAGGCGATTTCGGATTAAGTTCCGGGGTCGCTTTTTTTATTTTAAACCTATAAGAAGGAGTTTTGATTATGGATAAAGCAATCGATGACAGAGGGGCATTGAGTGCTAAAACAGTTGAAGTACCAGCGGATGAGGTTATGGATGAGTTTGATATTGCATTTGATACAGCAGCAGGATTAGGGGATAACGCTGACCTATCGGCAGCAGATGACCCTAAGAACTTGAAGGAAGAAGTTGTTGTTCAAACGCCTGAAGAACCAGCCAAACCAGAAGTACCCGCGAAGTTGCCGGAAGAGACCGAAGAAAAGTATGAGCAAAGATGGAAGACGCTTCAAGGTATTCATAAGCATGATAAAGAAGCGTGGGAATCCGAGAAAACTCAGCTTTTATCGCAACTCGAAGAGGCAAAGAAACCCAAAGCTCCTGATGCGGAGCCTGCACCAAAGCCCACTAAAGAACAGGAAAAAGCCGCTGATGCCTTTATTGATTCTCTTACTGATGACCAGAAGAAACAATTAGAGGAATATGAGAAAGACTTTGATACTGTATCCAAAATGGAAGGGCTAAAACGCAGTATGGAAATGAAAAAACTGCGTAAGGAAATGGACGACTGGAAAGCCGATATTGATAAAAAACAGTCTGATATTGATAAGAAACTCACAGACCAAGGCTCAAGACTATCTCCTATAGTTGAGAAACATCAAACCGATGAGCACCAAGGTCATTTTAATGCAATTAAAGAAGCCCATAATGACTACGAGACTTATCGTGATGATGGTTCAATTACAAAGTGGATTGAATCTAAGCCTAAATATCTGCAACCAGCCCTGAAAGAAACGTATTCAAACGGAACCGCTGATGACGTGATTGATCTTATCAGCGATTTCAAAAAAGATAATAACATTCAAACTGAAGCTTCAACAGATACCTCTAAAGTTGTAAATATAGATGCAAAAAAAGCCGAGCGCAAACAAGCTCTCACGTCTGTACCAACAAAACGTAGTGCCGTAAATGCGAGCAAGGCTCTTGTTGATGATTTTGAAGGGGCATTTGAAGAGGCTGTCAATAAGATAGGAGGCTAATTATGGCTGTAACAACTTATAGTGATATATCACCGAGGACGGCTGCCTATGTCGTGGTGGAATTACTCAAACGGGCAATGCCTTATCTGGTTCTTGAGAAATTTGGCCAGGCTAAGAGTTTGCCCTCAAATAAAACACAGTCGATGAAATTCAGGCGTTATAATTCGATTGCAACTACCGGAACCAGACTGACAGAAGGTGTAACCCCTGCTGGCAAGAAACTCACAACCACTGATATTACTGCAAATCTGTATCAGGATGGAGATTATGTTGAAATCACTGATATAATTGCAGATACCCACGAAGATGCAGTTCAGCATGAAGCAATGGGTATTGTGGCTGAACAGGCTGCAAAGGTGATTGAGATAAACAGGTACGATGTACTCAAGGCCTGCACGAACGTATTTTATGCAAATAGCGTAGCAAACCGGGCGGCAGTTCTTGCCGTGATAACCCGTGATGATCAACGCAGAATTGTACGTTCTCTTGAGCGTCAGGAAGCACAGCACATTACGCAGATTGTGAAATCAACGCCTTCATTCAACACAGAATCCATTCTACCTGCGTTTGTCGGAGTTACCCATACCGACCTTACGACCGATATCAGAACTATGACGGGTTTTACGTCTGTTGCTGATTATGGTTCAATAGGAAAATGGGAAACAGAGATCGGCGCATGTGAGGATGTCAGGTATCTGAAATCAACAATCTTCACACCTTATGAAGATGCTGGTTCAGCAACGACAACTGGTAAAGTTACGACCGCTGGTTCACAGTGCGATGTGTATCCCGTGATGTATTTCGGAAGAGACGCATACGGTATCATAGCCCTGAAAGGTAAGTTCGCAATTACCCCGATGGTTCTGAACCCCGGTATTCCAAGAGGCGGAGACCAGTTGGGTCAGAGAGGTTCTATCGGCTGGAAATCCATGCAAGGTACTGTTATACTTAATGATGCATGGATGAGCGTGCTCGAAGCGGCTTGTAGTTCGTAGGATTTAAATTTTATACATGCAACCTGCTCATCCTAACCGGGTTGTTATTTACATCTCAAAGTTTAGGACAGGCAATTTAATTAAGGAGAAACTATTATGGCTTACAAAAAATTCGATGATCCGGCTGCAAGCGGTGATGCTTCTGTCCGGAAAACATATGGCGCATTTCCGAATGATGCACTGAGACGTGCTATTCAGAGTATTTCAAACAGAGTTGTTGCTGCTTGCGGAACGGCAGGAACGGCAACTACCACATTCCAGATTAATGTAGGAACTGGAGCTACTTGCGGAGTGAAACTTCCTCATAATGTAATAGCCGTTATCAACGGACGTTGGGGAACCTGCACAGCAATGGAGAATATTTACCTTCCGAAAGGGACACAAGGTTCGGGAACATGGGTAAAATATCTGGTTTCCAGTAAACATGGAACGGCAGCCACAGTAACTGCTGGTAACGAAGGCGCTTCTGCAACAGCGGCACGGCTTCCGGATTGTCCGGATGGTCATGTAGCCGTTGGATACGTTGAATACTGCACAACTTCCGGAGCGTTTATTCGTTTCGGTGGTGGTACGGCAAATTCGTACAACGTAATGACAGGGAATGTGGCAAATACCTGCGGTACGGTAACTGATTGGCAGGATTTACTCCACATGCCGTATGATGAATCATAATTTTAACCGGGGCGGGAGACCGCCCCTTATTAAGTTAGGAGGGTATTTTTATGGCAAGACAAAAGACACCACAGGAACTTAATCCTGAACTGTATTTTACTTCATCCAAAGGACATCCGAGAGACAGGATTATAATTCATGAATCTCAGGATATGCCGAAAGAAGGTTTATTCCTTTCTCTGAATGGAATTGCGTTTCTTGCAAAACCGGATGTTGAAATTGATTTACCAAGACCAGTTCGGCAGATGCTTGACACAAGGGTTAGAACCGAAACTCGCAGGGTTGATGACGGCAATGGCAATATGATTGTCCATACCAGAAACATCAGGAGATTTACGTACACTCTGGTAAAAGAAAATGTGGATGCTGTTGCTCCTGAAATCATTGCTGATTCTCAAGGCGCTGGTGCTGCTTCCAACGCTACTGTTTAAGGAGGTAGCCCATGACTGGGAAGGAATTAGTCGCCCATTTACGTGAGAGTATCTTGGACGATATAGCAGTTCCATATCTTTGGCTTGATACTGAACTTCTAAGATACTTGAACTATGCCGAAGTGCAGGCGTGTCGCAGGGCTCATCTTATTATTGACAGCACTACGGCAAACGATAATGGCACAGCAAGTACAGCAGGAACTTTAGGGCAGAAACCTCTTTGCACTCTTTCTATTGTTGCAGATCAGGCTGTTTATAATCTGTCTCCGAAGGTACTGCAAATTAAAAGATGTCAGTTAAAGTCAATGACATATCCGCTTGCGGGGCCAATATCGTACACGGAAGCCGATGAATTTTATTCCGGATGGATAGGCACAAGTGGAACTGTTGGAACCTGTGGTTCAGGTGGTCATCCTGATTATTTCCTGAATGAACCCGGTAATACAATCACGTTTATTCAAGCGCCTTCTACAACCGATACTGCATATCTTGTGGTGTCTCGTATTCCTCTTACCCCGTTCACACTTAACACTTCACCAGAGATTGAAGAAAAATATCACGAAGGCTTAATGGATTGGGCAGCTCATCTCGCCTATATGAAGAACGATTCTGACACTCTTAACATGAATCTTGCAAAACAATATGAAGAGAAATTTTCAAACCAATTTGGCCCACTCCCAGACGCTTACAGCGAAAGAATGAAGAAGGTTCTATCACAGCGTCAGAGAATGCGTCCGAGAACTTTTGGTAGTTAATTAAGGAGGTTTATAATGGCAATCGTTAAAATAAAAAAATTAATAGAAGATATGGAAAACAACACCTCTCTGGTGGTTGGTTCCGTGACGAAGGTAACGTCGTCGGCAACACTTGCGACTTCGGCAGGGAATGCTGGGACATCGTACAAGGCGACTACGGCAGCGGAGGCAGGGACAGCTTACAAGGCGACTACGGCGAATTATGCGTCGTCCGCAGGGACGGCTGTGGCACCGTAATTACAGATCGAAGGTGGGGGAAGAATGGGCTTCTACAACCGCAGGCGCAACGTCAATTCATGGCGGAGCAGGTACACATACTTATTGATAGATACCGGTGGTGAAATTCCACCGGTTATTTCCGGAGGCTTATGGCTCTTAAGACGCTTTCGCTCATACGAGGCGACTCGCAGACGTACACGCTTACTTTTAAGACCGCTGCTGGTACTTTGTATTGCTTAAAGAACTGGGCGGTTTTTTTCACTTTAAAGACAAACTGGGCTCTTGCCGATGCACAAGCCTCTTTGCAGAAGATAGTCACAGCTTTCTCGGATACAACATCAGGCACATCCGGAGTGGCTACAGTCTCAATTCTCCCTACGGATACGGTTGACCTTGAACCCGGTGAGTACGATTACGATGTATCTGTAAGAACGTCTTCAAATCAGACATATACTGTGCAAAGAGGTAAATTAACACTTGAGTATGATGTAACAAGATCGCCGGGAACGGCAGGGTCGGCAGCATGAGCATGGATATAATCGTAATAATTGACTCCGAAACAGACATTATATGTGCTGTAGTGTCCGAGACTGACATTGTTGTAGAAATAACAGAATCTTGAAGGAGGTAGCATCATGGCTGAAAGAGGATATACACCGGTATCGGTAGTTCCTTTATTTAAAAATAAAAGACTTTCTGCTGGCGATTCAGGCACATCAGATTTAATTGATTTAAGATATATAGCGCAGAATGGTTTCTTCTCTCTATCACAGGTAACAATGGCCGGAACTTATGGTAGTGCAGGAACTACTGTATTTACCTATACTGAATCATCTACGGTAGATGGCGTGTTCAGAACACCGTTATCGGCTGTCGCCATAGGAACTGCATCAACCGCAGGCACAAGTGGTACAACGATATTTACATTCGAGCCTGAACTCGCAGCTTTTATGAAAATTGTTGCCACACAAACAGGAACGGGAACCGCTGGAGCTGATAGCTTAATTAAATCTGCCGAACTTATGGTTCAGTAAAATGGAGTTAAAATGATAACTTCAAAAAGACTTGGTTGGGATAGAAGAAGGCGTCTTGAACTTGCCTTGAGGTCAAGTAACCCATTACCTAATATAAGGGCTGGATGGGATAGGCAAAGAAGGAACCTAATGCCAGTCGCCACAGGCACAATCGCTGCCGGAGACGGTAAGTTCGACATCACGGCGACAAACGCCTTCTCGGAATTTGGGGTTGACCTCAGCGGCTATCAGACAGGCGATTATATCTTAGCGGCGTATAACACAGCTACGGACTACGGCATTTACGGCTGGATTTCTGGGACAGCGCCGGGGGGAGAGACGCTGGATGCTGAATTACTTACCAATGCCAATTTAAATGCAGGAGATACAGGATGGTATAAGGAGGGTGGGTGGACAATTATAGATCAAGGCGGCGGCAATTATGCAGCCGTTGCGACAAATCTTGAAGGCAATTTGGGCATTTATCAAACCGTTGCTTATGTTGAAGGCGCTCTATATAAAAGTGTAACAGAATGTATTGAACTAACCGCTGGTTCTTTTGCGATATTATACGGCAAGGGGCCATATGCTATGAGTGACGTCTTTACAACTATAGGAGTGAAATCTTTTTATGTAACAAATATTGCTGCATTTAATGGTGGTCTGTTCCCTATAAGTTATTATAGCGGACGATCAGTTGGGGATACGCTTAAATTGGATAATAATTCACATAAACGCCTCACCGACTGCGCCGCCACCGGCGCTCTGATAGTCTCAGCGCACGGCGGAGCAACAAGGGCTTGGGCGTATCAGCACGCTTCGTTCAACCCCAACGCAGAAATGACATACAAAGTGTTTTACGTTGGTCAACCTTAACCCTTTAAGTTTCAGTTCGGCCTATCAACGGAGAAAGGAAAAGGCAAATGCAAGCAGAACCTAAAGTTCAGTTTCACCTGTGGGCGGTACTCGGATTCTTAGTTCTTCTGGGAGCTATCTGCGTTGGCTTTTTAAATGCGGAACAAAAGGCAGCATCGGAAAAACAGCAGGCAATCGCTGAAAGGGTGATAACTCTTGAAACTCAATATTGCAACATAATCAAGGGGATTGACAAGCTCACACTTACGGTCGAGAAAACATCTGATAAACTGGATGACTACCGAGCTGCGGTAAAGAACAAGAAAACCAATATGAGTGATCTTCAGTGGAAGTGAGGTGATAAATGATACTGCATAATCCCACAGGACTCGGTATTCGGTCTGACCCCGGTGGTGACGGACACTTCGGAGCGTCAAGGGGCAACAGAAAGCATGAAGGCCTGGACTTCCTTTGTGCGCCGGGACAGATTGTGAGAGCTGTAATTCCCGGTAAACTTGTCAGTGCTTATCCATATGCCGGAGACGTTATATTTGCTGGTTGCAGACTGTGGGGTAAAGATTTCATGGCGAAGATGTTTTACTTCATACCTCACAAGCACCTAATAAATGAAGATGTGTTGGCAGGCGAAGAGATAGGGATTGCACAGGATATATCAGCCAAGTACGGTGGTGGGATGCTACCTCACCTTCATGTCGGTTTGTATAAGCTCAATCCGACCCTTTTGGTTAATCCAGAGGACTACTTGGACGCAGATAAAGAACAGTTACGGAATGGAGGTTATTAAAGCCCTGATGGGGAGATAGGCGATTGCCTTTAGCTTTAATAGGCACTCCCCAT
>JAGVMY010000158.1 GCA_020053565.1 Thermodesulfovibrionales bacterium | reverse complement strand
TAAAATGTGATGCCTTTATAAGAAAGCGGGGCATTTACTGCTATAGTCTTTTTCAATACTTCTTTTGTACCATCTATTACAGTGAGCCAGCTTTTATATTCCTTCGGTATGTCAGAATTTCCATAGAAATACACATCAAAATCGTCACACCTGATGGTGAACCCAAGCGGCTGTATCCCGTACTTGTGCATCTTTGCCTTCAGAGTGTTTTCGTCCATGTCCAGTGTTGCGGATGAACTCGATATACTCCCTGAAGATGTCCAGATAGCATCCAATATTCTTTCTTTTTCATGTTCTTCTGTTTGGGTCAGAGAGTTTGAATGTAAAAGGACTACAGAAGAAATCATTCCCTCAGGGAGTGGAAGAAATCCTTTGAATCCAAAAAAAATCCCTATGAGCGCACCGATTAATATGAGAAGTATGCTCATATGGGTTATGTAGACACCAAGTCTGGTGAAGCTCCTTTTTTGTGAATAGAATTGATAACCTTTATCTTCTTTTGACTCAATAAACTTGAAACCTGCACCCTTTATCACACTTGTGATAAAATCTTTCACCTTATCAGGTTTTCCCTTTAATACAAGTTCTCTTTTTATTAAAACCTTTTCGAGAAGTTCTTCTGTGAGAGGAGTTATTGGTTCACTGACCATTTTCCATATTCTCGGAAGTCTGTCAATTGAACAGATGACAATATTCGCTGAAAAGAGAATTAACAAGGTTAAAAACCACCATGAATGATACATATCCATGAACCCGATCTTCTCGAATATGTTGTACATCATTGGGGCAAGAGATTCGCCAAAGATTCGGGTGAGTATCTGGATGTTTTTTGCTTGCTCTGCCCTTTGTTCTAAAATTGTTCCTATAATAGAGGTAAGAGAAATGAGAGCAAAGATGATAATCGCAAATTTTATAGAGGCGAATACATTCCAGATTTTATCAATGATTGTTTTATCTTTTGCTTGTTCCAATGTACAAATTCCCTTAAAACTTTAATTTAACATCATAATATTTTTGAATGAGATAAGACAAGAATTTTTAGAACATGAGAAAGTGGATATAGGAAAGGCTGTTGAAGAATTTTTATGCGACACCTTAACGTAAAACCTTTTGAGGCGTAAACGAATAAACCTTAAATGTGTAAGATATGTACGATTGCCATATAGAAAATCTTGTCGATTATAAAAATTCTGAGACAGCCTTTCCTATATTTTGACAAGAATTTTTGGTCTGTCTCTTTTTGCATTGACTATACAGAGAAATCCAAATGGCGTATCGAATGGATTTCTCAATTGATGAGGTGAGTGAGGTGCTATATAGAGTGTGTCCATAAAGTTCATATCATACCGTTTCTTTCCTACCAAGACCTTTCCTTTTCCCCTTACACATATGACAACATGCTCATGTTTATGCATCTCAAGACTGCTGTATCCATCAGGTTCAATCTCAAAATACCTGACGTGGAATTTTACTGTTTCTCCGTGTTTGCCGATTAACGTCTGTCTTACAATATCGGACCAATCTCCACCTCTTGATTTATAGCGCTCCGTCTTTATACCCCGCCACGTGAAATTTCCCCTGTATTTGTAAAACCTGTTTTTATTTTTTACTCCTTGTTTTTTTGGGTTTCTCCAGTCACAGGAAAAGGCGTTTTTCTCCATTTAAAATACCTCCCTTTTTCTATTACCTTTAACTCCAATTACTCTGAAATTTCTGTACTGCTCAGGGTAAATATAGCAGAGAATCTCTCTTTTTGGCAAAATCTTCGAAGGTTTCACTTATTTTATAAATTTATGATGACTTTCTCTGATTCCTTTGGTATAATCTGTCTCAAATCCTGAATCAAGTTCAGGACAAGAATTAATCCTTGAGGTTTAATGGCCCATGGATGAATTGTCCCAGCAGAGCATAGAAGAACTCGAATTTGTTAATAAGATAACTAAAATTGTTCTCTCAAGTCCGGACATCAGCCAGATGTGTGCGGGGCTTGCCAGTGAGCTAAGCAAGAGGATGCCAGTTGAGTGGGCAAGTATTGTATCTATCAAAGGAAAAGGGCTTCATTTTCAATCCCTCTCATCCAGGATTAAATCAGTCTGGAAAACCGGTGATGTTGTTCCTCTAAAAGACACAGCTACAGAGTATGTGGTAACTACAAAACAAATCCTCTATGAACCAGACATATCACAACAGAGAAAATTCTGGACAGGCGAGTATCATTTGAAACAAGGAATAAGATCTATTGTCTATGCGCCACTTTTAGCCGAAGATGGGGTTTTTGGAGCGCTGGTCATTGCCAGCACCAGACCAGATGCTTATGGGGAAAAGGAATTGACCTTACTTTATCATGCCACCAGTCAGATAGCCATGCCTGTTAAGAATGCAATTCTCCTTGGTGAAATTAAAAAACAAGAGCAACTCCTGGAGTCAATTAGCAAGTTAACCAAGATCATTTTATCAGATGTTAATCTTGATAATGTATATCACATTTTTAGTGAGGAATTGAAAAAGATGGTCGAGTTTGACAGGCTATCCATCGCTCTAATAGAAGGGGATAATATAAGATATTTTGCTGTCGCGCAGGAGATAAAGACAGAGCGAATTCCTGGTAGTACTTATCCACTGAAGGATTCAAACACAGGCTGGGTAGCAGAACATGGAAAGACACTGATTATAGAGGATCTCGCTCAACAACAAATATCCCCTATTGATAAACTCAAGCTTGAGGAAGGAATAAGATCATCTATTCATGTTCCTTTATTTTATAAGGGGAAAGTTTTTGGCACTATCAATCTCTCAAGCGTCCGCCCTAAGGCATATGGAGAGTGGGAAGAGGAGATATTGGAACATCTTATCGGCCAAATAGCTGGAGCCATTATGAATGCACATCTTTATGAACAGATTCAAGAAGAGTCCCGTCTTGATGCCCTAACAGAACTATTCAATCGGCGCTACTTCAATGAGCGGCTGGATGAGGAGATCGATCGCAGGGAGCGCCATGGCGGAGCATTTTCTTTAGCTATCTGCGATCTGGACTTCTTTAAACATTATAATGACAGGTACGGGCATATTGCTGGCGATGAGCTTCTGAGAAAAATCGGGAGAGTAATAAAAAATTCGGTCAGGACAGTTGATCTATCCTTTAGATATGGTGGTGATGAGTTTGCCATTTTACTTCCGGATACGGAGCTTGAGGATGCCTTCTCTGTGGTTGAGCGGGTGCGAAAAAATATTAAAGAAGAGATGGGAAAAAGAAAGATTTCACTTACCGCCAGCTTTGGTCTGGCCTCATGGCCAATGGATGGAGTGGGGGTCAATGAGATACTGGATGCTGCAGATGCTGGTGCCTTCCTGTCCAAGCAGAGAGGCGGCAACCAATGCATATCTTCTGAAATATTAAAACTGCCACGGACAGAAACTGAGGTTAAAGATGAAGAAACTATTGTTAATATTATCTGGAGTTTGATCACGGCCTTAGAAGATCGAGATACCTACACACATGGTCATTCACGTGAGGTAAATAAGTATGCCCTGATATTGGCTAATGCTATTGGTTTATCAAAGGAAGAATTGATACATCTTAGCAGGGCTGCCTTGTTACATGACGTAGGTAAGATCGGGATTAAAAATGGGATTCTTAATAAGAAGGGAAGGCTAACTGAAGAAGAGTGGAAAAGGATGAAGGAACATTCTCAAAAAAGTGTTGAGATAATCAGCAGTATTCCCGACTTTTACCACTGCAGGCGTGCTATACTTCATCACCATGAGAGGTGGGATGGTACAGGCTATCCTTCAGGGCTTAAAGGAAAAGAAATACCACTGGAGGCTCGGATACTGGCAATCGCCGATGCCTTCTCAGCAATGGTTTCAGCCCGCCCTTACCGTCCTGCAATGTCTTATCAAGAGGCGCTATTAGAGCTAAAAAGGGAGGCGGGAAAACAATTTGACTCTGAATTAGTAGAGGCTTTTGTTGCTAAATTTAAAGAATTGAAAATTATTGTTTAATAAAAAGTTATCAACACTGTCAAGGAATCCTTTGCCTCTGCTGTCAACCTGAATGCCTCAGCCGTCTTCTCTATCGGAAACCTGTGTGTCACGAGCTTTTCAGCTCTTACCGTTCCGTCTTCTATTATTTTGAGTGCATCTGCTGTGTCAGTCGGGCCACAGGAATAGCTGGTAATTATATTTATATCCCTGAAATAAAGGTCATTTGGTTCGATGGTGAGTTGTTCACCTGGTTTCGCTGGTGTGAAAAAAAGAACCGTTCCACCCGCACCAGCACATGATGTACCCTGTTTCATCACATCAACACTATTTGGCCCAACTATCACAAGGTCTGCCATTTCTCCATCTGTGAGATCTTTGAGAGAATCAACAAGATTATACTTTGAGACATCGATAATTTCGTCAGCCCCAAATTCTTTCGCCATTTCAATCCTGAATGGAACCATATCAGCACCGATAATTTTACCAGCTCCGAATTTTCTTGCGAGGAGAATATTCAACTGTCCCATAACACCAAGCCCGATAATGAGGATTGTGTCTCTGTGTCTCATATTTGCTCTTTTCAGTGCCTTTACCACACAGGCAGTTGGTTCTATTAATGTGCCATCTTCAAAATTTAAATTGTCAGGAAGTTTCAATGTATCATGTTCAAGATTTATCTGCGGTATCAGGATATATTCAGAAATACCCCCAGGAATTATTTTCGTATTCTTCCATGTCTCGCACTGAACATAATCACCACGCCTGCAGAAGTTGCATTTAAGACATGGGGCATGATGATGTACAAAGACCCTGTCGCCTAACTTGAATTGGTGAATGGGCAATTGGGTGAATGGGTGAGTTGGTGAATGGGTGAGTTGGTGAGATGAACGCAAAATATCCGTGCCTAATTCAACTATTTCGCCTGCTGGTTCATGGCCAAGGACCAGAGGTGCTTTTTTCTCTATATACCATGGCATTACATCTCCAGAGCATATGCCTGATGCCTTTGTCTTAAGCAGTGCATCACCAGGGCCTATCTCTGGAACAGGGATGTCCTCAATTCTTATGTCATTGAAGCTGTATAATTTGGCGACTTTCATCTATGAACCTTGTAAGTTCGATCAATATAATTATACCCATATGATGCAGGAATATGATCGAAAATAATTTCTTAAGGGTGATATTCCTGCTGTAGCTGAAAGTTATTTAAGACGTTCATTGGAGGCAATTTTTGATATAGGAAGACATATAGTTGCAAAGACTGCTGGGAAGGGCATTATTGAATATAAGGAAATTGCAGATGCCCTCAGGAATATGAAAGTTATCGCAAAAGAACTTGCAGAAAAGCTTAAGTTAATGGCTGGTTATAGAAACAGGCTCGTTCTTTTTTATCATGAGGTTACAGATAAAGAGCTATTTTTGATAGTAAAAAATAACCTTTCAGACATGGAAGATTTTGTTAAGGATATTAAGGCTTTTATTGTAAGGTATAGGGAACCACTAAATTAAGGTGAAGTATTGCAGGCTATCTGATTACTGCTCGTAGAACTTTCAGGGCAAGGCTGAGGGTAGGTTCGTCAGCGGTTTTGGAAATGTTTTGTACGGCTTCTTTAAGTTCTTTGTGGCTTACAACATGCCTGAAATCAAACATCTCCAACATCTCTACTTCAAGGGCATTTGAGAGCTTGATAAACATATCGAGGGTAGGGTTTTCTCTTCCACATTCAATACGGCTGAGATAATTTGGGCTTATATCAGCTTTATCAGCAATTTTTTCTTGAGAAAGTCCTCTCGCTTTTCTTAATTCCTGAATCCTTCTTCCTATCAATTCTTTTGTTCTCATCGTTCCTCCCATAAATCATGACTTTAAAATGGGAGGGTTGTGAATGCTCTTATACACTAAAAATATATTGATAATTTGCTCTGTGAGTTCTTTGGCTATGACAGGAAGCAGCTCAATTCAGTAGCCTTCTGGAAGAGAACCCTTTTGAAATCTATATCAAATACCGCAATGAAGGTGATTCATTCCCATTTTTATAAATTCAATTTGTTGAAATGGTGACACATGAAAGGATAAAGACGAAAAAACTGAAAAGGGGGTTCAGGGTTAAAGCCAAAAATTGCGGGCTGTAGCACAGATAATTATGTTCCAATCACTCAAAGAGGTGAAAAGTGTTTTTCTCACTGGTGGTATAAGGATCACACGCTTCTTCATCATTATAAGATTATTATCTTTCGTATCAATTTTGGTAGATGTTTTGATAATTTATCTTATTCAGAAATATGGCTTCTGGCTCGAAATGATCTTAATTCAAATTCTTTTCTTCGTTATATGTGTCTCTACAATTGCAATACATGACATTTTTCTTGATAAGGGATATGACCTTTTATTTATGGATTACTTCTATAAGCTTCAAAGAAAACCAACAGAAAAGAAGAATATTTTAGAAAGATTTACACAATGGATTTTGGAAAGAAAAATTATAATATTTTGGATAGGGAGCATATGGTTAGAGCCTGATATTACCACTTTATTATTAAGAAAAGAACCAAAATTGACATGGGAAGAAACATTGAAAATTACTTTGCCTTCCAATATTCTATGCATCACCTTTTGGTCCATCATTTTTTATTTAAGTATTCAAGGATATGATTATTTAAAATGGCTATTATGAGTCATAACATAACAGTGAAGAACCCTGCGGTCTCTGCCGCAGGGTTCTTCACATAAGACCCTTGGATTGTATCAGTTACCCGGTTTATCCGATGATGCAATATTCAAGAAATCATAGGAAAGCAGTAATCGGGTTGTTAGTACACAAAAGTTGTCCTTACTGGCAGGAAATATCTCTGAATAAAGTTCTGTTACATCAAATCAAAGAATTTTGGACAATTGAATTGCAGAAAATTCAAAAAAATGATATCAAAGCTTGGTTTGGTCACAAAAGAAACTATTGGCTGGATAAAAATGTCATTAAAATCATAGACAGTTAATTTCAGAAGCCTTCTCATAGGCAATGCGTATTGGACCCTGGCTTGTTATATGGGGATAACGCTAATTGAGTGGGGGTGGAAGGCAATTATGGGGTGATTTAAACCGCCGCATGCTTGACAGTGCTTACTTCCACAACCACTTTCTTTATTGCTTCTCCTATAACAGTGCTTGCGTTCAGCACTTCCAAACCTGCGAGTCCGCCGTCAGGGCCATAATTACTGACAGGGTAGATTGATACGATTGACATATCTGATGTAATTACATTATAATTACAAAAATAGTGTCTGTGAGGTGCATTCATGAAAGTTAACATTGTAGCTATCGGCAATTCTAAGGGGGTAAGGATTCCTAAGTCCTTACTGGAACAATGCAAGTTTAATAAGGAGGCTGAACTCGAAGTTAAGGATAATGTGATAATCTTAAAACCTGCAAGAAAAGTCAGAGAAGGATGGAGTAAAAGGCTCAAACTTATGCATGAGAGGAAAGAGGACTCACTTTTAATAAATGATGCTTTGGATAGTGAGATGAAGAACTGGGAATGGTAAATGCAATACGATGTCTATCTCATTAATTTAGACCCCACCATAGGCCATGAGATACATAAGACAAGGCCTTGTATTATTATTTCTCCTGAAGAAATGAATGAGAATCTGGGAACTGTGATAATAGCTCCTATGACAACGAAGTCCCATGATTACCCTACCCGTGTGAAAGTGACGTTTCAGGGTAAAATGGGCTGGATAGTTCTTGATCAGATAAGGACAGTTGATAAAAAAAGATTGGTGAAGAAACTCGGTTCAATAGATGAGAATGCAATCAAGAAAGTAAAAGATATTATCAGTGAGATGCTCGTAGAGTAATAAGAACTAATAGTTTTCTTTTTCTATTCCCTTAACATAAATAATTTCTATTTCTTCAAGCACTTCACTTAATCCTATGGAGTGAGATTCCATAAACTTCTCATCTTTGAGGTGCTTGTGATGGGGAAATGTGTTCAACCCTTTCGCATTTGGATCAGGGGCGTTATCATATCTGAAAATGACCTCTGTACCCAAGCGGTAATTATAAGCATATTTGTATTTTTCAATTCCTGACCATGTGCTTTCAATGAATTACTTAAAATCAAGGACAGAACTATTTCGTAATTCGATTTTTACCGGAAATAAATGCTATATCTGCAGTCTTTCGAGGGTTTCGATCTCCCCTTCCCATTCAATGAGTTCCATATCGTCAATTTTTCTGTAGAGTTTCTCCCTATCCAATTTCCCGTATTTTTTTTCAAACTCTATTAACTTTTTTTGTACTTTATCTGCTGTTTTTCTGAGGAGATTAGCCTCGGTATGTATCACATCCTTTATCTTTCCTTTTGTCCAGTCATTATCTGTCTCAATAATCAGTCTTGTCATATTTCACCCCTCCTTTCTACCATGAGTATTCTAACCAATTTATGTCAAAAATACATCAAATTCGACCCGTTCATCACCACTGCCTATCTCCGCCATGGCAAATTTAGCGGAATGACTAAGAGGGACTGGACGATTTTTATGTCCAGCCTTATTCTCGGCAACGCCTACTGGACTCTGGCTTGTTATATGGGAATATCGCTGTTTGAGTGGGGGTGGAAAGCTGTTGAGGGATAAACTTTATCTGCCTTATTCTCGGCATCTATCCAAACATGGCAGTTGACATAATGACATATTGACAAATTGCTGTCATGTTGGTATTCTTAAAGAAAACAAGGGAGAAGACATATGTTGGTGGCAATTGATAAACGGGGGAGCATCAACCTCCCTTCAACTATCAGAAAGGAAATGGGACTCGATATAGGAACCCACCTCGACCTTGAAGTTCTTGAGGGGGGCGCTCTCATGCTGACCCCGGTTGCCATTTTCCCTGCCGTGAAGTTGAATGAGAAGGGGCTTAAGAAACTCGATGAAGCCCGCAAGAGCGGCATGGCAAAAATGCCGGAAGAGCTTGCGAAGCTAATAGGGAATGCCGGAACTGACGCCGACTAAACTGTTTCTCAAAGACATGGATGTCCTTGCATCAAATCACGCCGTACATGGGAAAATAATCAAGGCCCTTTCTTTGCTTCGGCACAACCCCTTCCACCCCGGGATGCGCTTGGAACGGATTGTCAATGATCCCAGCGCATGGTCTATCCGTGTTGACAGACGGTACCGGATTTCAATTGATCCCAAAGCATATCAAGTGTCCGGCGTCCCCGACTGGAATGCAGGCATTATTCTCCTCCGGATGCTCGACCACGACGATCTATATAAAAAGCCCAGATGAAGTGAACCGGAGGCGCACCAGCTGTGTGGCGCTTTCGAAATTCATGTCCAGCCTGTGTTTTGCCTCACTCGGAAATGCGTATTGGACCATAGCCTGCTATATGGGAATTACGCTGGTTGAATGGGTCTGGAAGGCGATTATGGGGTGATTTAAACCGCCGCATGCTTGACAGTGCTTACTTCCCCATTCAAATGCCTGTCTCGGATTTCGAGGCATAAATTCAAGGTATAATTGCATACTTTATCCCTATGCCTTGTGCCAATTTATTAAAAGCCTTTTCTATATGCTTCAGCGGATATTTACCCGATATAAGCCCCGAGACTCCAAGTCTTCCCTTGCAAAGAAGTTCATAAGCCTTTCTTACATCTGCTGGCGTGTAGTGAAATACTCCTTTTAACGTTATCTCATCGTAGTGAAGTCTTCCTGTGTCATAGGTTACAGCTGTGCCTGATTTGCAGCCGCCAAAGAGGATAACTGTTCCGCCCCTCCTCACATAAGTGACAGATGCTTCCCACACTTCGGGCATGCCTGTGCACTCAAAGACATAGTCGAAACCGATGCCATTGGTGATGTTTTTTAAGTTGGTTTCTATCTTTTCAGGTTTGAAGGTAAAATCAGCATCAAGTTTTCTCGCTATCTTGAGTTTTTCAGCATTTATGTCTGTTACAGCTACTATTGCTCCTTTTTCTTTTAAACACAACAGATGGAGGAGTCCGATGGCGCCTGCACCGATGATAAACACTCTGTCTCCTTGTTTTATGTTGAGTGATTCTATACCGTGTACAACACATGATAATGGCTCGAGGAATGAAGCCTCTTCAAAAGTTATATTTTTAGGTTTATGAAATGCATTATGCCTTACCACATGTGGAGGGAGGAGAATATACTCTGCAAATGCTCCAAGAACTTTTGTCCACATTATTTTTTCGCAAAGATTATAAATCTTTCTTTTACAATATGTGCATTCAAGACAGGGAGCACTATGAACTGTCATTATTTCATTGCCTTCCTTGAATCTTTGAACTCCTTTGCCTACTTCTGCAACAACACCTGAGAACTCATGACCGAATACCCCTGGCATAGGTATCATGGGATGGCCCCTTAGAAATGCCTTGAGGTCGGTTCCGCAGGTGAGGGCTGTTTTGATTTTTACGAGGACTTCACCTTTTGAAGGTCTTGGAGTTTTTACTTCACGTAATTCTATTTTTCCAGGTTTGACCAGAAGGCTTGTGAGCAAGTTAAAACCCCGTCTTACTGCCACATGGCTTTATTGCAAGTCTTCTATTAAAATCCATGGTGAAGAATATCTGAAAGGGAAGGGTGAAGTCAAATAAGGACTTTACTCCAAAGGTTAATTTTGTTATCATTTAATCATAAATGTAATCACAGGAGGCAAGATGGTAAGAACACAGATACAGCTCTCAGAAGAACAGATTGCTCTTCTGAAAAAACTTGCAAAAACCCGTCATCTTTCTATGGCAGAAGTTATCAGGCAGGCAGTAGACAATATGGTTAAAACATCGGCAGTTATTGATTTAGAGGAGAGGCGTAAGAGGGCGATTTCTGCCGCTGGCCGTTTCCGCTCAGGATTGCATGACCTTTCAACTTCTCATGACAAACATCTAACCGAGGTATTTGGTCGTTGATAGTTTTCATAGATACCTCAGCTTTTCTGGCTGTTCTTGACAGGGATGACAGCAACCATCACAGGGCTAAGAAGGCATGGGCGGAATTACTTATTCCTGACAATACTCTTATCTGTAACAACTATGTTCTTGTTGAAAGCTTTGCACTAATACAACACCGTTTAGGGATGGATGCAGTAAGGGTATTTCAGGATGATATCCTCCCCTTGATAAACATAGAGTGGGTTAGTGAATCGATGCACAAATCAGGCGTAAGTGCCTTACTTGCTGTTTCAAGAAAAAAAGTCAGTCTTGTTGACTGTATAAGTTTTGAGACAATGCGCAATCTGGGTATTAAGACAGCGTTTGTTTTTGACCCGCATTTTTTGGAACAGGGTTTCAAATGTATTCCTTAAATAAAACGGAGTATTTGATTTGAAAATAGCCTATTTTGATTGTTTCTCTGGTATTAGTGGCGATATGTGTCTTGGTGCAATCGTTGATGCCGGGGTATCGCTAAAAAAACT
>JAGVMY010000101.1 GCA_020053565.1 Thermodesulfovibrionales bacterium | reverse complement strand
ATAAAATGGCCAAATGATCTGACAGTCTATGATAAGAAGTTAGGAGGAATTCTTACAGAGGTAAAGACTGCCCCTAAAGAAATAATCTTTGCTGTCACGGGTATAGGTATAAATGTAAATATGGATGTAAAGGCACTTCCCGATGATGTAAAGAAAATAGCAACATCAGTTAAAAATGAGACGGGCAACCTATATCCAAGGGAAGTAATCATTGCAGAAATGTTAAACGAGATCAGCCACTGGTACAAAACATTGAAAGAAATGAAAAGGGATGTGCTCCTTTCTGAGTGGCAGAAGTTGACATCAACGCTTGGAAGGGAAGTTCAAGTGCTCACAGGTAAAGAAACCTTTACAGGTTTAGCTGAATCTATAGATGATGAGGGGATGTTAAATGTAAGGCTTCCAGACAGCCTGCTGAAAAAGATAAGTACAGGGGATATCACAATAGTGAGATAGGAATTTGGAACTACTTTAGAAACTATATACCTTTCACTATCAAAGATTGTCTTTCAGGATCGCCTTCTCTCATTTTTACTGAGAAAATTATGTCTAACCTATTGATATTACTATCTATTTATTCTATCTATGAGGATAATATTGACTATTGCTATAAATACTGATAAATGGCAGAATAATAGACAAAAAGATGAGACTTATTGCGATAGACATAGGCAACTCATTGATAAATATAGGTTATTTTACTGATAAGGAACTTTTTGTCCAAAAAATTGACACTCATCCCGTAAAAACCCCGGGGGAATATTTTTCAATTTTCAGGGACTTTTTATCAGAAAATTCTGTAGAAAAAAGTCCCTTAGGAGTTATAATATCCTCTATAGTCTCAGGCTATAGTGAAGTCATAAGAGAAGCAATTAAAGGGGTAATAACAGGGGATCCATTGATACTGAGCCATGAAATGAAAACAGGTCTTACATTTGACATTTCAAGGCCTGAAGAATTAGGAACAGACAGAATTGCTAACGCTGTAGCTGCATATGAGCTTTATAAATGTCCTGTGGCAGCTGTAGACTGTGGTACAGCAATAACAATAAGTGTTGTAGGGAAGAATGCGAATTACATTGGTGGTGCAATAATGCCGGGGATTGGGCTTATGAATGAATCACTTGCAAAAGGCACCTCAAAATTGTCTGAGGTTCCTCTGAGCTCACCGGGATCAGCTCTCGGCACCGATACAACTCAATGCATTCAATCAGGTCTTTTTTATGGTACTGCAGGTGCTGTTGAAAGGCTCCTCTATGAGATAGAGAAAGAATGCGGCTTTGAACTTAAGGTTATTGTAACAGGTGGATATGGAGAAATGATTTCAAAATTTTTGAGGAGAGGTCATAGTGTAAGGCAACATCTCACACTTGAAGGATTAAAGATACTATATATGAGGAACAAAGATGCATGAGCTAAGAAGAGACCCCCTGCTTGGAAGATGGATCGCAGTCCTGTCAGAATCAGTGGCACCATCGGACTATGATATTCCACCAGCCCTTGGTAAGACTGAACAGAGCTGCATCCTATGTTCTGGACGGGAAAGTGAGACTCCTTCTGAAATAGCATCAATCAGGATGAATGACACACTCCCCAATAAACCTGGATGGTGGGTAAGGGCTATCCCGAGCTTTAAACCTTTGTTTCAGGTAGAAGGAGATCTTGGAAGGAGAGGGGTAGGGATTTATGATAGGATGAATAGCGTTGGTGCAAATGAAATCTTTATCGAATCTCCTGAGCACAATGTAAAGCCTGAAGACATGGGTCTTGAGCAAATGGAAAGGTTAATCACACTTTACAGAGATCGCATTACTGACCTCAGTAGAGATCTCAGATTGAGGTATATACTCATATACAAAAACTCAAGAGTAGACCATGGTGAAACATTCATCCATCCCATATCATATTTAATGGCAACACCTGTTATCCCTAAAAGGATTAAAGACGAACTTGAGAATGCAAAACAATATTACGAGTACAAGGAAAGGTGTATATTCTGTGACATTATGAGGGAGGAAATGAGGGTAGGTGACAGGATAATTCTCGAAACAAGAAATTTTATTGGCTTCTGCCCCTATGCAGGTTCGTTCCCTTTCGAGTCATGGATCATTCCGAAGAGACACAGTTGTGACTTTCGTGATATCACTACTGATGAAATCGAAGACATGGGGTTTATACTCATGTCCGTTTTAAAAAAATTGAGGGCTGTATTCAAAGAAGACCCGCCATTAAACTATTTTCTGCATACAGCCCCAAACCAGGTGCCAAGGAGAAACTTCTGGCATACGCTCGGCGAAGACTTCCACTGGCATTTTGAGATAATACCAAGGCTTATAAGGAGAAGTGGGTTTGAATGGGGTTCAGGATTTTTTATCCTGTATACGTCGCCTGAAAATGCAGCAAAATATCTAAGGGAGGTTGGATAATGGAGATTAAAAAGATTCTTTTCCCGACAGACTTTTCAGAGGGGTCATCACATGCATTCCAGTATGCGATTGATCTGGCAAAACGTTACGGAGCAAAACTGTACCTTCTTCATATTGTCTATGACATAGCAAAGTTATCAGGCTGGTCTATCCCGCATCAGTCAGTGGACAAAATGTATAAGGATTTAGAAGAAGGTGCAAAAAAGGAACTCGACGGATATGGTCTCGATGAACTAAGGAGCCTCAAGGATGTAGAGCGCATAGTGCATAAGGGTGTGCCTTATGAAGAGATTGTAAAATTTTCAAATGAGAACAAGATAGATCTCATCGTAATGGGTACACTCAGCAGAAAAGGTATTGAGAAAATGCTTTTTGGAAGCACTGCTGCACAGGTTGTACGATATGCACCATGCCCTGTGCTTACTGTGAGGATTCCAACATACAAAGGGTAATAAGCTGTGCGTGTCTATATCTCTGAGAATGCATTTATTGATATTCTTATCAGTTCGGCAGAGGTATACAAAAAAGAGTGTCTTGGGTTTTTGCTCGGATACAAGCTTGAGGATCGGTTTATAGTAGAGCATGCATTCAGTGTCCAGACAGCCAACAGAAAACATAAAGGGGTTGTATACAACCAGAAGAATCATAAGAAAATAGAGCAAATACTGTCGAGATTTGATAAGTTACAGATAATAGGTGACTTTCATTCTCATACACAGTTTGGTCCGACAAAGGGTCTTCCCATCCCGAGTGAGGAGGACATTAGTGGAATGATTCTCGACCGTATTTATCTCATTGCTGCGATAAATAATAATGAGAAAACAATGCCATGGGGCGAAAACAGAGATGGTACAATATCAGGTTCTGTGAGTGATTTCTTCTTTAAAATATCTGCGCATTTCCTTAATGGAAATAGTTCTGTAAAAAGGGCAACTATACACTGTCCATTCCCTCCGGAGTTATAAAAATTGTTTAGGATTGATGTTGGGGGATTAGTAAGAACGTTACTAATCCCCCACTACCCGACTTAGATTAACCTGAATAATCTCAATTGCGTATTTTTAGATTAAAATAAGGTATATATACTTGAATACGTTCAGATGAAGCTTACAACAAAGATAGTAATCGTCGGCGGGGGCCCTGCAGGTGCCACTGCTGCAAGGTTTCTTGCAAAATCCGGGAGAGAGGTAATTCTCCTCGAAAAAAACTTTTCTTTTGTAAAACCCTGCGGCGGAGGGATTTCTCTGAGTGCATTTGATGAATTTGATATTCCAAAATCCCTTATAAAAAAAGAGGTGAGAAGTATTCGGCTT
>JAGVMY010000022.1 GCA_020053565.1 Thermodesulfovibrionales bacterium | reverse complement strand
GAATACTGCCCTATAAGGCTCTTCTTCCACTTCTGCTCAAGCACAGTCAGTTCGACTGAGAGATTCTCCTGTACTGCCTGCCCAATAGTCGCGCCTTTCTTGAGGCTGTTGAGAACTGATAGGAGTTTCTCTGTCCCATATTCATACACAACAAATTCTACAAAACTTTTGCTTTCCTCATATGACAGAAGTAACCCCCTCTGTTGTTCAGGAAAGGTGAAGGCAATATCCTTCAAAGCAAATAAAGTATTTGACAACACAGCCTGTTTTAAAATGTCTTTTTCTCCGGGATTAATAATATCAGCAATTCCACCGCTTGCCCATTGACAAACGCCTTCATCCAGCCATTTAGGAATATTTCTTTCTTTAATATTGTGGTGCAGCAGCAGATGACATACCTCATGCTCGAAGGTAGCTATAAGGTCAAAAGGTGTTCTCTCCATTTTTGAATAATCGATGACGATAATGTTTTTCCCGGGGAGAGCAAAGGCTGTAACGAGCTCATTTTGAGCCATCTCCTGAAATGCAGTTCTCTTATGGATTAAGATGGTTGTCGGGATGAATTCGATTTTCCATTTCAGTTTGTTTTCGGTATCAGTCTTGACCTTGAGGTAGACATCTGATAGGTTCATCGCAGCATTTTCAAGGGGTGGCTCATACTGAATAATGATTTTAGAAATTTTATATTCCTTCAGATTAATAGCTTCAGAAGGTATAGAGGATGCTATGATAATGAGAGTCAGTAAAAGAATTTTCTTGAGCATAAGATATTATATCAATAGAACAGGTTTTGCTATAATTCTATAGGCTGATATGAAGATTTATACTACTATTTTAGGTTTCTTTGCATCTGTACTTTTTTTCTTTTTCACACATACCTTTGTCAGTGCCTTTCAGGCAGAGGTTTCACCTTATGAAATCAGTCCTGGAGACGCTTTTATCATTACGGTAGCAGATGCAAAGACTTTACAGTTACCTGATGCGTCATTAAACGGGAAGCCATTTTATTTCAGTAGTTGCGGGAAAGACTGTTTTATTGCTGTGGGAGCGGTTGGATTGGAAACAAAGCCAGGAGCGTATACAATTCAGGTGAGTGTCGGAGAAAAGAAAACGAATTTAGATTTGGTAGTAAGACATACCCTGTTTCCAACACAGAGGCTTACTCTACCCAGGGATAAAGTATTTTTGAGTCGTGAGAATCTTAAAAGGGTGGAATTGGAGGATGAGAGATTAAAAACGATATTTGAAACAACGACAGATAGATTTTGGAGAGGAAAGTTTGTACTCCCACTTGAACATGATGTCACAACAAAATTCGGCACAAAAAGGATAATCAATAAGAAAAAGATAAGTGTACACAGGGGAATAGATATAAAAGGTAAAGTGGGAGAGGAAGTAAGGGCATCAAATAGTGGCAGAGTTGTTCTGGCAGAAGAGCTGTTTTTCGGCGGTAATACAGTTATCCTCGACCACGGTCTGGGAATATATACCATTTATATGCATCTTTCGAAGTTCAACATCAAACCTCAAGATATTATGTCAAAAGGTGATGTAATCGGTTTTGTGGGTTCGACAGGCAGGTCAAACAACCCCCATCTCCATTTTGGAGTAAAGGTGTTGAATATAAACGTAAACCCTGTTTCCATAGTAGGACTGGGCCTGTGACAGATTTTCTGTCACCGTCAGATTCAAGCACTTTAATTTCATAACCGATATGAACTGTTTGTATAGGCTATAATACTTTCAAGAGAAGTTTTTATGGAGGGAATATGGTAGGTTGGATTCTGATTGCGATAACTGTTTTGCTCCTGCTCTGGATGGTCGTAATATATAACAAACTTGTTTCACTCAGAAACGAGGTAATAAATGCCTGGAAACAGATCGATGTCCAGCTCAAACGGAGGCATGATCTCATCCCGAACCTGGTATCAGTTGTTAAAGGCTATTCTGATAGAAATCGACCGATGCAACCTCTGCAATGTTACATGGTTCGATACAGATGAACTTGAAATGCTCCAGTGTCTTATAGAGAATAAGATAACCGTAAGGATAAACCTGTAAGTCGCTTTGAAATAATTGAATCAAACCGTTCAAAGAACTTGGTATTATGAGAAGAGGAGGCAAAAAGACCTATGGCCACAGATATGATTAAAATGAGTAAAAAGAAAAGAATCGCTCTTATTGCGCACGACAATAAAAAACAGGATTTGCTGGAGTGGGCAAAGTTCAATAAGGATCTCTTATCCGGGCATGAATTATTCGCCACCGGCACAACAGGGCAGATACTCACAGCTGAACTCGGTCTTGAAATCCAAAGGTTCAAGAGTGGTCCGCTGGGGGGTGACCAGCAAATCGGGGCAAAAATTACAGAGGGTAAACTGGACTTTGTGATCTTTTTCTGGGACCCGCTCGAACCGCAACCCCATGATGTAGATGTGAAAGCATTGCTTCGCATTGCAGTTGTCTATAACATCCCGATTGCGTGTAATCGGGCAACTGCTGATTTTATGATATCATCGCATTTGATGTCAGAAGAATATCAACGGCTTGTTGTTGACTATAAGCCAGGGATAAAAAGAGTTGCAGGTGAGACAAAAAGTTGAGAATGACAGTTTTGTTTTCTTGTATAATATTTAGTTAATGGAAAATACCCTTTCTGTGATCCCTCTTGGCGGTGTTGAGGAAATTGGCCTCAACATGACAGTCTTTGAATATGGTAATGACATCATTGTTGTTGATGCCGGTCTTATGTTCCCTGAGGAAGATATGCTTGGTGTTGACTTTGTCATCCCTGATTTTTCATATATTCTCGACAACAGGGAAAAAGTAAGAGGTATCGTACTTACCCATGGACATGAGGACCACATAGGTGCCCTGCACTTCTTACTTAAGGAAATTGATGTTCCTGTTTATGGTACACCCCTCACACTTGGGCTGGTGAGAAATAAGCTAAGGGAACATCATCTCGAAGATAGTGAACTTATCCCGGTTAAACCGAGAGATGTAATCAATCTTGGAGTATTTTCTATCGAGTTCATCAGAGTCACACACAGTATTGTAGATGGAGTAGGCCTTGGAATTCAGACCCCTGTCGGACTGGTAGTCCATACGGGTGATTTTAAACTTGACCCTACACCTGTTGATGGTCAATTGATGGATTTTCACAAATTTGCTGAATATGGAGAAAGGGGAACGCTTCTTTTCCTGTCTGACAGTACAAACGCTGAAAAAGGCGGTTTCACCTTTTCTGAAAAAGAAGTAAGACGTGTATTTGAGGATATATTTGCCCACGCACCCGGAAGGATCATCATCGCGACATTTGCATCAAATATCCACAGAATCCAGCAGGCAATTGATGTTGCCATAATGTACGGGAGAAAAGTGATTATGTGCGGGAAGAGTATTGTCGCGAATGCACAGATTGCACTTGACCTCGGTTATCTTAATCTCCCTCAGGATACATGGCTGAGGCTTGATAATCTCAAAGAACTCAAGGACAATGAGGTAGTAGTTATCACCACAGGAAGTCAGGGAGAGCCGATGAGTGTGCTCTCAAGGATTGCAACAGGTGAACATAAGATAATTGAGATTAAAGAAGGTGACACCGTCATACTTTCGGCAAGGATGATACCGGGCAATGAACGCTCCATAGGAAGGATAATAAACCATCTTTTCAGGCGTGGTGCAGATGTTATCTACGAAAAAGTCTCAGAAGTTCATGTCTCAGGCCATGCATCAAAGGAAGAGCTGAAACTTATGCTCAATCTTGTAAGACCAAAATATTTCATGCCAATACATGGTGAGTACAGACATCTCGTGTATCATTCGAAGCTTGCCAAAAATCTCGGTATCCCTAAGGAGAATATCTTCATTCTCCAGAACGGCGATGTGCTTGATATTACACAGGAAGGGGCAAGCAGAAACGGGAGGATAAATTCAGGAAGGATATTTATTGACGGAAAGGGCGTTGGTGATGTCGAGGATATGGTTTTGAGGGACAGGCGCAGACTTGCACATGATGGTATAGTCCTTATACTTCTGGCGATAGAAAAACTTACAGGGAATATCGTCTCGGGACCGGATATCATTTCAAGAGGGTTTGTATTTGAAGATGCATCTCAGGAAATAATCAATGATGTGCGGGAGCTTGTCATAAATACCCTGGAAAAACTTGACAAGGAAATTCTTACTGATGCCTCTCTTATACAGGCTAAACTCAGGAGCGTACTCAAAAAATATCTCATGAATACAATGGGAAGACGACCAATGATTATGCCCATTATCATTGAGGTATAACCATTGTGTTAGAAGCGCTGATACTTGGAATTGTGCAAGGATTTACAGAATTTCTTCCTGTGAGCAGTACTGCACATCTGATACTGTTTCCCTGGTTCTTTAACTGGACAGGCGAAGTAGATACCCTGTCGTTTGATATCGCACTCCATACCGGAACATTGATTGCGCTGCTTGCCTGTTTCTGGAGAGACTGGATAGAGCTTATCACGAAAAAACAGAAACTCTTCGGATTAATCGTCCTGGCTTCAATCCCTGCCGGAGTTGCAGGGTATCTCCTTAACAATTTTGCAGAAAGGGCTCTGAGAGAACCACTGATTATAAGCATGATGCTCGTTGCAGTAGGTTTTCTGATGCTCATTGCTGAAAAAGCAAACAAATATAAAGATATGGAAAAAACAGGGTTAAAAGATGCAGTAATAATAGGAATCGCACAGGCTATCGCAATCATCCCGGGTGTATCCCGTTCAGGCATCACGATATCAGCCGGGCTTTTCAGAGGTCTTAAGAGAGAGGCATCCGCACGGTTTTCATTCCTCCTTTCAACTCCAATTATTGCAGGTGCAACAATGCTTCATTTCAAGAAACTCATCACCTCACAGGAAAACTATAACCTTCAGCTCTTTGCAATAGGACTCGTCACCTCCTATATCACAGGGATTATCGCGATAAAGTTTCTTTTAAACTTTCTCAAGAAGCACCCTTTGAATGTCTTTGTCTATTATAGGTTCATATTAGCAGTTGTTATAATAGCAGGTATATGGTTGAAAGGATAAGACGCATAAAGGAAGAGGTCATCGGGGTTGGTTCTCTGTTGGGAAGCCTTTATCTCTCTCTCTGTCTCATCACCCATACTATAAAAGATCCTGTCCTTTTTTTTAGAACCACAGAGCCACCTGAACCGGTGCGGAATCTTGGTGGCATTGTCGGTGCGTATATTTCAGGTTGGCTGCTTATTCTGTTGGGGGTTGCTGCTTTTATTATTCCTGTTTTGATAATAGCCTTTGGCATTAAAAGGTTACTCGGAAAAGAAGGACATAAAATTTATCTGCTTGGAGGTATTTTATTTGTTGTGTCGTCTTCTCTGTTATTATCCCTTCTCTCATTTACTTTCAGTATCACTCTTGAAAAATACCCGGATGGTACCGGCGGCCTTATAGGAAGAGGGATAGCTTATTTATCTCATCAGTTTCTCTCCCTTCCAGGTGCATATATTTTTTCCATAACTCTGTTCCTGTCTTCAATCATCCTGCTGAGTCCAGTGTCTATTACCACACTTGCACTCAGCAGAAAAAAGAAAACAGAAGATAAGATGAAGGGTGTTGAAGAAAAACTGCAGGACCTACAAGAAAGTGAACAGAGCACAGAAGGGATGTCTTTAAAGGAACACGAGGTACAGGAAATAGTGGTGAGCAAGCCAGTGGCTGTTAGACCAAGAAAAAGAGGGGGCTTTGAGCTTCCATCTTTGGAACTCCTGAACTCATATGATTTCACATCCGTCAGACCTTCAAGAGATGAACTCATGACAGGCTCATCACTTATTAAGCAAAAACTTGAAGACTTCGATGTTGAAGGTGATATAAAACAGGTACATCCAGGGCCTGTTGTTACCATGTATGAGTTCGAACCTGCACCTGGTGTGAAAATCAACAGGGTTGTCTCCCTCGCTGATGACCTCGCTCTTGCACTTAAGGCGCAGAGTGTCAGGATTTCTCCTATCCCTGGCAAAGCCACGATAGGGATAGAAGTACCAAACAGGCAAAGGGAGACTGTATCGTTAAGGGAGATCCTTTCATCAGAGAGTTTTAAAAAGAGCAATTCAAAACTTACCCTCGGCCTCGGTAAGGATATATCTGGCAGCCCTGTAGTAGCAGATCTCGCAAAAATGCCCCATCTCCTTGTTGCAGGTGCTACAGGTTCAGGAAAGAGCGTATCAATAAACACGATGGTCATGAGCATACTTTATAAAGCAACACCCACAGAAGTGAAGATGCTGATGATAGACCCGAAATTACTTGAACTCTCCGCATATGAGGAAATACCACATCTCGTCTCACCTGTGATCACAAACCCAAAAGAAGCAGCAGAAGCATTAAAGAAAATGGTGATTGAGATGGAACGTAGATACAGGGTGCTCGCAGAAAAGGCTGCAAGGAACATTGAAAGTTATAACAGTCATGTAAAGGACGAAGAACAACTCCCTTATATTGTGATTGTGATAGATGAACTCGCCGACCTGATGTTTACCGCAGCAGCCGATGTTGAAGACTCAATAGCAAGGCTTGCACAGATGGGAAGGGCAGCAGGCATACACCTTATCCTCGCTACACAGAGGCCATCCGTTGATGTCATTACAGGGATAATAAAAGCTAATTTTTCTGCCCGTATATCTTTCCAGGTGTCTTCAAAAGTGGACTCAAGGACAATCCTCGATTCACATGGTGCAGAACAGCTGCTTGGTAGGGGTGATATGCTTTTAATGTTTCCGGGTGCACGAATCATCCGTGTCCATGGAGCCCTTATTGCAGAGGGAGAGATAAAAGCTGTTACTGAGTTTGTGAAGTCTCAGGGAAAACCTGACTATACACTATTAGAGAATATTCAACAGGTGGATGAGAGAGAAGCAGATGAAAAGTCCGGAGAAAGAGATGAGATGTATCTCAGGGCAATTGAGTTTGGAGAATTGGCAGGGGAAGTCTCAATATCATCCATCCAGAGGCGGTTTAAGATAGGATACAACAGGGCAGCGAGGATCATGGAATTAATGGAAGAGGATGGCTATGCCGGCCCCCCGAAAGGTGCGGGAAAACCGAGAGAGTTTTTAAGGAGAAGAAGATGATTATATCCTTATTATATCTCCATCGTTCAAGATCTTGAGGTTTTTCATCCTCAGTTTTTTCAGTTCTGTTTTAACGATTTTTAAAAACTGGGGTTTGATATGGGTAATGAATATTTTCTCTGGTTGTGGTCGAATCTTTAGAAGCTCTTCTCTTAATAAATTGGGTGTCAGATGTCCTGTTTTTATTGCCATTTCCTCCATGCTATTGGGAAAAGAAACATCTATGATAAGGCAATGGATCTGTGTGTTACCTATCTTTTCCCAGGTATAATCAGAAGGTCCTATATCACCCGTATAAAAAAATCGTTTTGTATTTTTCTTATCCTCAACTAAGAAACCTACTGCAGGAACTGTATGATTTACTTTATAAGGAATAATAATGTAGTTTTTTATCTTCATCGATTTGCCAGCCTTCAGTTCTACGAGTTTTAAAACACCATCATCAGGCTGAGGAATTATTGTAAAATCAGGCCACATGTCATTATTCAAGAGATGTCGCTTGATTGTCTTTATTACGTGCGGTATGCTGATGATATTAACCCTATGGTGCAAGTTCCCAACAACGATATTGTCTGCAAGAGACGGAATACCTCTGACGTGATCAAGGTGAGCATGAGTAACGAAAATATTTTTTATCTTGATCTGGGCTTTTACATCAAGAACACCAGTAAGGCTACCAGCGTCAAAGAGTATTTCATCATCAAGGAGAAAGCCTGGAACATTATGACCTGGGAATTTTGCGCCAGAACAACCAAGAATCTTGATCTTCATCTACGACTCCTTTCTATCTCTAAGTTCTAAGATCATGGTTAATTTTTTAACTGGATAACTTCTTGTTGGAATAAATCTTTAACATGTATGAGCCCTAAGGGAATCAGTATTTCAACTAAGGATAGCATTTTCTCCCCCAAAAGAGTTACCTAATTACTGTGAATATATAATGTCCCTTTTATTTTATTAATTCCTGTTGCGCATGTTGCTGGAAAGCTTGGAAATATGAACTGATCTCTGGGGGAAGCGAAGTAAATCGAATTACTTGTGTCTGTCCATGATCTCCCTTGTGCTCGATTACCTTCCCGTAGAAGTCCTTGGCCGCCAGCTCCTCGGGCACATCTCGCAAGTTCATCTTAACATTGGTTAAAAGTTCTAGCTGCTCGTTCAAATACAACTCGGCGCTTTTCTTCGAAAGCCTGACAATATGGCCCTCGACCCCTTCCTTCCCAACATGTGTACCGCTAAGCACTCTACACCGAAGGGGTATCTGTCGTACAAGAGTGACCATGGTTAGCTCTTTGTCTTCAAGAACAACATTGTAGCGGCCAGCGATACCACCCACTTCATAGATCACAAGCGGAGCATCAGCTCCTTTGGGAAGCACTTTTCGTTGCCCGTAAATGCGCAAGATTTCACCCGTCTCTTTGTAAACGGATTCGGAAATGAGGATCTGGCCACCGACAGTATAGGACTCAATGCGGTTTGCCATGTTTACACCACTTCCCACCACACCAAACTTGGCTCGTTCCTCAGAACCAATGTTGCCAACCACGACTTCAGCAGTATTTAGGCCTATACCCATCTCCAATTCAGGTAAACTCTCGCGCAAATTTTCTTCGTTAACCAGCACCATTGCATTTTGCATCTCAATCGCACACCCCACAGCAGCCTGGGCATGATCTTCTATTTTTAGCGGAGCCCCGAAGGTCACGACGAGGCTATCCCCGACGATGTCGTTTATAGTTCCCTGGTACTTTTTGCAGATTCTCATCATCACATCGAAGTAACGATTGAGCATTGTCATTACCTGCTCCGGAGCCAGTCGCTCGGAAAGGGGTACAAATCCCCGAAGGTCACTTACCATTATCGTAACCTGGCGTTTTTCACCGCCAAGCCGTATGGTGTCGGGGCTTTCGATAAGGGTATTCATCACCTCTTCAGAAACATAACGACCGAACATTTTCCTGAGAAATGTGGTAAATTTTATTTGCTGTTTTATAAAAAAGTAGATTGTAAAATATATACATAGCATCACGATAGCCATTGTAAAAGTTATAAAATAGAAGTATTTCTTTGACTCAGACATAAGCTCTTCTAATGGTACTGCCAAAGAAATAATTGCTCTTATCTCACCAACTTTTTCAAAAAAACCTTCTTTATTGCCGTATCTATTGATAATATCTGTTGGAGCAACTTCAGGATTTCCGTGGCATTTCATACAGGATTCTTTATTTTTTGCTATAGGTATAGCTTTATAGAGATATTTCTCACCGTTTTTTTCTATAATGTCCTTAAAACTTTTTATTTCGCCGTCATTAAACTTCTTAATTAATTCTTTTTCTAACTCATCGGCTTTATTTAAGGGGTTTCG
>JAGVMY010000172.1 GCA_020053565.1 Thermodesulfovibrionales bacterium | reverse complement strand
GAGAATTTATAATAGACTATCATGAATAGTACAACAAGAAATGTTCCTATAATACCTGCCAGCTTGCCTGCCTCGATAGAGTCAGTTCCCAGCGATGGCCCTACAGTCACATTCTGGAGCATTTTCATCGGTGCAGGAAGTGCACCAGCCCTTAACACAATACTGAGGTCTTTTGCTTCATCCATCGAAAAACTTCCCGTTATCTGGGCATTTCCTCCTGATATCCTTTCCTGTATCACTGGAGCTGAATAAATAGTATTGTCGAGTATAATTGCAAGCCTCTTTTTCACATTTGCCCCTGTTATCTCTTCAAAGATTTTTGCACCTGCAGCGTTAAATGATACCGAGACATAAGGTTCATTGAACCTTGAGTCAAGATTCACCCGTGCCTCACTCAGGAGGTCTCCTGTAAGGGCAGTCTGTTTTTTGAGGAGAAGGGGTATCTTTCTTATAACGCCCGTTTCTCTATTCACCTTCTTTTCAAAAAGTATCTCATCGCCCTCAGGGATTTTTCCTGCAAATTGTTTGAGAAGATTCTCCTCCTCACTTGGCAATATTGACTGAGGAAGCTCTGCTGCTATCTTGGCCTCATCATCCACAAGCTTGAATTCAAGCTGGGCAGTCTTTCCAATAAGGTCAATAGCTCTCTTTGGGTCTTTAACTCCAGGAAGCTGGACAACAATCTCATTTTCGCCCTGCCTGTGTATAGTTGGCTCTGAAACTCCAAACTGGTCTATTCTGTTACGAATTGTCTCGAGTGCCTGGTCAGCAGTAATGTCTTTTATCCTCTGTGAATCTCTCTCAGAGATCCTGTATACAAGCCTTTTTTCTGTTTCAATCGGTGCAAGTGTGGGATAATTTTCTTCGACCACTTTTCTTATCTCAGGAGTTGATGGGCTTACCACAATAGTAAATCCATCTTTACTCACATCAGCCATTAACTTTCTTTTTATAAGTATGTCTTTTAATGTTGATGCATATCTTTCTGTTGTGATCTCAACAGCCTTATCTCCTTCAACTTCAAATACAAGGTGCACCCCTCCTTGAAGGTCAAGTCCGAGTACGATGCCTTTATTAGGCATGTTCTTCTTCCACCATTCAGGCATATACTTAAAGACAGGGGTATTAGGTAGGAAAAAGACAATTGTGAGAAGGACTGTCACACTTATGAGGATGAACCTCCAGAGAATCTTTTTCTTCATTAAACCTCCACCAATAATTGAAATCCTGAAACCAAAATCCTAAACATTCACTCTATCAAAACTAATACTGGATTGATGCTTTGATTTTATCTCGAATTTCGATATTAGAATTTTTGCATCAGAGTCAGTCTTCATCTGAAGGTGGTCTGAGTGCAGCAATAAATGCCTTTCCAAGTTTTACCTTCACATTTTCAGAGATCTTGACGGTAACCGTTTTCGTACCAACAGCCTCGATCACACCGTACACGCCACCTGACGTGATCACTTTATCTCCCTTCTTAATATCCTCTAACATTTTCTTGTGCTCCTTCGACCGCTTCTGCTGAGGCCTGATAAGCAAGAAATAGAAAATAACAAATATAAGAACAAGGGGAATAAGGCTTCCAATCATTCCTCCCGTGTTTCCCTGCGGGCTTGGACCCATTGCATATGCAATATCTATGAACATCTGTCACCTCCAGAAAATTTCAGATAATATAACTATTTATATATTTTTTATCAACCACCTCTATTTTCTTTTTGCGTGTACTGGTTCATTTGTCTTAAAATACTACGAAGATGAGTTACATCGATGCGATCAAGAATGGATTCAGAGTAATTCACAGGAATTGGCAGCTTGTCCTCGTCCAGCTCGGAATGATGATCATAAGCTTCCTTGGTTTCTTCATCATTGTCGGCATACCACTTGCGGTCGCATTCATCATTTTCGGCATTGACCTTACCGGTCTCATAGAAATAAAAGACCTTTTGAGGGTCTTTCGCGATCCCTCTCAAATTGTATCAAGATATTTCGGCCTTGTCTTAATAGTGATCACAAGCCTTCTGCTCTATATCATCATGGCAGCATCATTCGGTATGTATGTGTTTGGAGGTTCTGTTGGTGTTATTGGAAGAGCACTCCAGGATATGACCATGAAATTCAGCATGCGCACATTTTTCCATGAGGCAAAAAGGCTTTTTATCCGACTGTTTGGTTTTACTTCAGTGATAGGTATTATATTGATATTAGCTGCATTTATTCTCGGCATCTTGGGAGGGGGTATCGCTGCACTGGTATCATTTGCAAAGACTCAGGACTCTACACTTGCCCTCTTTCTTGGTACTTTTTTTTCGCTCATCTTAATAATACTTGCCCTCACCTTTATTCTCGGAATCCTCTCAATAACCTTATATGGAATTGCTGCCCTTTTCTTTAAAGACATTGGCCCTGTGAAATCCCTCAGAGAGGCCATAAATTATTTAATGAGACACCCGAATGCACTCTGGCTCTATGCGATGCTTTTCGGAGGATATGTGTTCATCAGTTTTCTCCTGATTCTCTTCAGGTCTCCGTTCGAGCTTATACCTGTTATCGGCACAATCCTTTCTTTCCCGTTTCATCTCATCTCTTATGCTATACAAACCTATGTTGGATTGGTGATCATCGCAATTCTATTTACCTATTACTATTCTACGGAAATATTCAGTGTGCCTGTTGCGGAAAGTTCCATACCCCAAGCCACTCCGCAAAAAGAAAACACGATACAAGATACATGATGCAAGATTCGCGACACGATATTTTATGACTTTTGAACTCATTGCTTCTGCGCTTCAGCTCTTCTGCCATTTTGTTGGATAAGCTTATGATAATTTTGAGTATGGTTGTTACCGCTTTTCTATATACTTTACGCCTTCTAAATCTTTAAAATCAGCATCTTGTGTCCAGATGATTGCATTATACATTTGAGCGGTCGCTAATATAACACCATCAGCAAGCGGCAGATCGAATTTGAAACTCGACTTTGCAGCAGCTAAGGCTATAGAAGTACTTAATTCTACTATGTGCCCTTGCTGCATTATTGCAACTGCCTGCAATGCCGCATCCTCTCCTCGCTGTTGAAGGATTCTTTTGAATACTTCCAGAATACAAATTGTAGGAACAATAAGATTACCGATATCCTCAAGTGGAGCTGCAAAAAATTTTGTATTTGGACCATCAGCAAAATACTCAAGCCACCCGCAGGAATCTACCAGATTCATACCCTGTCCTTTTCACGCTTAACTGTTGTGTCTATCCCTTTAAGAAAACCCCTCATTTTTTTTATGCTTCTAACAGGAATCAGTTCCAAGCGGTTTTCATACTGCAATACCTGCACTTTTTCACCCGGTTTTATTTGTAATGAATCCCTTAGTTCTCTGGGAATCACAACCTGGTATTTTGGAGAAACAGTTACAGTTTTCATATTTTAAACCTCCATCGATCGATTATTTGTATTATTATAACATTATCGATAACCGAAGCTGCAGCGGTTTTTAAAATCTGCCCTTCTGCCTTATATGTTTGCCTTTTATATTAATATGCTAATGTTTGCTTCTGACTTTTTGTCCTTCAGCACTATGGCACTTTTGAACTCATTGCTTATGAACTTCTGCGCTTCAGCTCTTCTGCTTTTTTAGTGGCAAGCGAGGGTGGGGAGGATTAAAATCCTCATTTAATAATGTCACTTTTTGTCAGCCTTTTTTCTTGTAATAAATAAATCTGCTTATATCGGGCTTAGTGGAAACTACACATAGAAAGTGGTATTTTAATAATTTTCTTGCCCATATTGATTTCTTCCTGAAAGAAACGGATGACAGACTTTGCTAAAATATGGCTTTCAATGTATAATTGTTGAGAAAGGGAAGGGGTAAATTATTTTATGAGTATAGCGGCTGCATATTTGGTTTCCGAAGGTGTTGTATTAGGTGCTGATAGCTCAACTACAGTTTCAATAAAAGGAGGGGTTGTTCAACTTCTTGATCATTCACAAAAAGTTTTTGAGGTAGGGGAAAATTCAAGGTTGGGAGTTTGTACGTGGGGTGCCGGTAACTTAGGGAAAACGAGTCATAGAACGATCGTTGCTCAACTGGCAGATAACGTGAATTTAAAAACCACAGTTGAGGAAGCGACAAATAAACTCAGTGAACTAGTAGCTCCTATTGTGGATAAAGAAAATATCCCTTTTGTAGGTTATTATTTAGGCGGATGGGACAGTGAAAGTCACGAGCCATCATGTTTTCGTATTGACTTCAAGCCGAAAGAAGTAACGAAAGAGGCACTAAAGTTAGGTTTATGCGCTTTTTCTGGAAATGCTTCATTTTTTACAAGGGTTTTTAGAGGATTTGATCCACTTTTAAAAGTTAATTTAAAAGGCGAGCTTAAAAACAAGTTAGGTAATGTACCAGAGAATTTTGACACGATCTTTGATGAGGTATTTAATAGAATATCTATTCCACTACTAACCGCTGGGTTTCAAGATCTTCCAATTCGTGAAGCGATTGATTTTGTCTATTCGTATTTGCATATTACTGTAAAAGCCGAAAAATTCAAATTCGGTGCTCCTACCTGCGGAGGGCCGATTGAAGTAGGATTTGTATCTAGTGACCGTTGTTTTAGATGGGTACGCCATAAATTGTTTGATTCAGCAATCACAGAACAGGAGGGTCTGTATGTTAAATGATACTTTTTATGCAGGGGATTTTGTCTCAGGTGTATGTCAGGATACCAACTATGAGCAAAATGTTCCTTGCAAGGAAGACGATACCGTGGAAATTCTTGTTTCTGAAAATAGAGGTAAATATATTATAAACGATGCTACTAAGGTTACCATTATTCTCTTCCCAAGCGAGGAAATTAAGAATAAGGAAAGGAAATTTCAGTTAGCTATAGCAGCCAAGGGACTGTTATGGGACTATGAACAAGATGAGGAATTAACTATATTTACGAGGTTAGACGCCGAAGACTTTTATGAGTAGAGGTGAGATTTGGGTCGTAAATTTAGATCCAACCGTTGGTCCCGAAATTAGGAAAACCCGCCCAGTAGTTATAGTTAATGATGATTCTATCGGAATATTACCACTAAAAGTCATTGTGCCTATCACTGAATGGAAAGAAAATTATTCAATATCACCATGGATGATACAAATAGATCCTGATGAAAGAAACGGCTTAGACAAACTATCAGCAGCAGATGCTTTTCAATTACGCTCAATAGCTAAAAGTAGGTTTGTTAGGTCATTGGGAAAATTATCTGATGAAACAATGGAAAAAATAAGTAAGGCTTTGGCACTTGTACTTGGGTTATAAATAAGCTAAGCAAAAATATGGACACGTCGTGCAATACAAATTTATTGTAAATAGATTTCAACAGTAAGAAATAAGCTCTTTAAGTTGCCAGATTATATAAAATTAGCTTTCAAATTAGTCATTACGTCCTGCTCAACAATCTCAGTGCCTTCTCGTGAAGTCTCTTATTCCCTGATACAAGCAAAGAGGCCCCTCTTTTTAGACTTATCTTCTGGACTTCGATAGGGTCGCCCTGAATATCTGTAAAAATTCCCCCGGCTTCTTGCACAAGCAGCCATCCACCTGCAAAGTCAAAACTTCTTGAAAACGATGGGCTCACAAAGATGCTGATTGCACCATATGCAAGATATGCAAGATCTAATGCCGTAGAGCCAAAACATCTGATTTTTCTTGATTCAGCAATAAGTGGCATTATCCTCTGTATGTCTTTTCGGGGGGATTGTGCCTCATATGCGATAAGATAGAATTCGTCATCTTTCTGTGTAAAAATTTTCTCGCCATTTAAAAATGCACCTTCCCCCTTCTCTGCCCAGAACTCGTCAGCATTTATAAGATTCACCACATAGGCAAGTTCAACATCTCCTATTGTATCTCCATCCGCAACTGCAATGGAGGTGCAGTAAAAAGGTATTCCCGATATTGCATTCTTGCTGCCATCAATAGGGTCTATAAGAACCCTCTTGCCTCCGCCTCTTATTTCCTTTATTCCACTCTCTTCAGAAACAATTGTTAACGATTCTCCTGACTTTTCAAGGCCTGAGATAATAACTTCATCTGCTCTTTCATCTATTGGATAAGTCTTATCCCCTGATGCACCAACACCAATAGCAATCTTCGAGAGGGGAACTCTTCTGATTAAAGAGATTTCCTTTAAAAGTTTTTTGCCAATATTTCTGAGAACCTCGATCTTCATGATTAATGTATTTTACGGAAAGACCAGAAATGAGGCAATAGAATTGAGGAGTGGTACCCCCTGCAGAAATCGAATCCCGGGGATCGAGATTTAGGGAAGGAAAATTTAAACGGTCTTAACCACTCTGCTCTACTTGATTCACAAAAATCGACAAAATGTTGTAGAATAAAAAATAAGGAGCAATATACAGGTGGGATAGATAGCCATTTAATTTATCCCCCAAATTATGCTATAAAAGATAACTCTTCATGTGTGACAGCTTTCCATGTAAGAGATAAAGGAGATATTTCATGAGCTTCAACAGTCTAAAAAATTTAAGCATTGGTTCTTTAACTGCCAAACTTCCTATAATTCAGGGAGGAATGGGAATTGGGATTTCTCTGTCCGGGCTGGCCTCAGCAGTAGCCAATGAAGGCGGTATCGGGGTTATTGCTACAGCAGGCATTGGAATGAACGAACCTGATTTTTCCAGGAATTTTCTGGAAGCGAATATCAGAGCGTTAAGAAAAGAGATTAGAAAAGCCAGAGAATTATCACAAGGAATCCTCGGTGTCAATATCATGGTGGCATTGTCCAATTTTGCCGATATGGTCAGAATTGCTATTGAGGAGGGTATAGACATTATTTTTTCAGGGGCCGGATTGCCCCTTAATCTCCCGCAATTTTTAGGCAGCACTATAAAGACGAAGATGGTACCAATTGTTTCCTCTGGGAGAGCAATTGATATTATCATGAGAAAATGGTCAGAAAAATACAACTATCTCCCTGATGCTGTTGTTGTAGAGGGGCCACTGGCAGGAGGGCATCTCGGTTTCAAAGAACAGATGATTGGCGACTCTGAATATTCATTAGAAAAACTTGTTCCGGAAGTGATTCAGGCAATAAAACCATATGAAGAAAAATATAACAAACCTATTCCGGTAATCGCCGCCGGAGGAATCTATACAGGAGAAGATATTTATAGATTTTTCCAGTTGGGAGCTTCGGGTGTGCAGATGGCAACACGATTTGTTACCACTTATGAATGTGATGCATCGGCAAAATTTAAGCAGACTTATGTGGATTCGAGGAAAGAAGATATAGTGATTATCAAAAGCCCTGTCGGGATGCTTGGGAGAGCAATTAGGAATGAATTTCTTGATGATGTCAGTCAGGGGAAAAAGAAACCGTTTAAATGCCCTTATCACTGCATAAAAACTTGTGATTATAAAAACAGTCCGTATTGCATTGCCTTCGCCCTTATCAATGCAAAGAAAGGTAATTTGTCACGCGGCTTTGCATTTGCCGGAGAGAATGCATATAGAGCAAAAGGAATTATTTCAGTGAAAGAATTGATAGAAACTTTAATAGAGGAATATAAGACCGCATCTCGTGAAAGGATTTTTGCTTAGTATCCTGCATGACAACCTCACACCAGCTTTTTGCATCAGGGAAGATAAAAAACAGGAGAAGAATGAATGTACAAGAGATTTTATGAGTTTGGAATTTCGGATGAGGTTCTGAATGCGCTTTCCGACATGGGGTTTGAAGAACCCACCCAAATACAGAAAATTGCGATTGGCCCTGCTCTTAAGGGGCGGGACATCATAGGGCTGGCACAGTCCGGCACGGGAAAAACAGCCGCCTTTGGTATCCCTATTGTCGAACGGGGCACCAGGTTAAAAAAGAAGAATCCTTATGCCATCGTGCTTGCTCCTACGAGGGAGCTTGCAGTACAGGTGGCACAGGAGTTAAACAGAATAGGCCAGAATAAGGGAATCACTTCAGTCCCGATTTATGGCGGACAATCCATCGAACGGCAGATACGAAGCCTGAAGAAAGGCGTTCATGTTGTAGTCGGCACGCCGGGCCGGGTGATAGATCACATACAGAGGAAAACCCTTATCTTGAAGGACATTGGTATCGTTGTCCTTGATGAGGCCGATGAGATGTTGAATATGGGCTTTATCGATGACATGGAAAGAATACTCAAGGAGGTTCCAAAGGATCGGCAGACGATGCTCTTTTCAGCCACGATGCCCGAGGAAATCGTTCGAATCTCAGGCAAATACATGCGTGAGCCTGAGAAGGTCTATGTTGATGCCAAGAGCCTGGTGGTCGCAAAGATAAAGCAACTCTTCTATGAAGTCAGGGAAGAAGACAAGATAAAGGCATTAACCCGGCTTCTGGACGTGGAAGACCCTTCGTTAACACTCATCTTCTGTCATACGAAAAGAGCTGTTGATGACGTATCAGGACAGCTCAGGCAGATGGGCTATGATGCCGGATCGATCCATGGAGATTATACCCAGTCCCATAGGGATGACGTGATGAATCAATTCAGGAAAGGCAATCTTGACATCCTTGTTGCCACAGACGTTGCTGCCAGGGGACTGGATATTCCCGATGTGACACATGTCATCAATTACAGCATTCCGCAGTATCCTGATGCTTACATTCACAGGATAGGCAGAACAGGCAGGGCCGGGAAATCCGGTATTGCCATCACCCTTGTGACCCCCAGGGAATATCGGCAGTTGAGATTTATTGAGAAATTTGCAAGAACAACTATCAGACAGGCAAATCTTCCTACCAGGGATGATGTTAAGAAGGCAAGGGAAAAAGAACTCGTTGACACTCTTGAAGGCACAATCTTAAAAGGGAGCCACAGCAGGTATTTCCCTTTAATAGAAGGGCTCCTCACAAGGCATTCTCCGCGGGATGTTGCGGCAGCTGCCCTGAGCCTCGTTTCAGGAGATCTGGAGGTCGACGAAATTGAAGGGTCTGCTAAGTTGCATCCCTCGTCCGACCAGGGTTTTACCAAGCTCTTCATGACAATAGGCAGAAAAGACAATATAAAGGTTGGCGATATCGTAAAATACGTTTCGGCCGGGACAAATATCCCGGGAAGAAAACTCGGCAAGATCGCCATCTTCGATACGTTCAGTTTTGTAGAAGTCCAGGCAGATCTCGCTGATAAAGTCATCGGTGCGCTGAACGATATGATGCTGAAAGGGAAAAGAATACGGGTCCAGCCTGCCAAAGAAAAAATTGCTTAGCTCCTTCCAGGATGAGATAATCAATTGGACTTTTAAGACCCAATGATTTATGAGGTCTTTGTGTTGGGTTTTTATGGTGCTGTGATACTGGACTGCAATCGGTCAATAAGTGAGGCGCCCTTCACAGGGTCTTTAAGGTTAATAGCACCGAGGAGGTAGCGGCCTGATTGGCGCACAATCACACCTTTGTATAACGGATCCTGAGCAATAAGGGTTATCCCTCTCGTATCTTTACTTATCTGTGGCTGAACGCCTGATTCCTTGAGATACCCGGTGTACTGGTCAAACGTGTAGGCAGAGGCTTTCACAGATTCATCAAGAATAACAAAAACCCTTAGAGGTTCACCATCAAAGGTTGCATCAGCGATCAACCCTTTTCTAAAGAATGCATTTCCCAGAACACTTTGGGCAATATACTTTTCTGTATGCGGAATGACATCGGGAATTTTCAGGAGTTCCAGTTCTTTTGGACGGGAAGACCCACCAGGAAGATTTTTTGCAATCGCCTCTGCACAGGTAACAAACACGGCGCGTTCCAGGGTTAGCGTACCTGAGGCAGCTAATCGTACAAAATACCGATCTTTGTAGAACATGAACTGAGATTGGGTTACGAAACCTTCACTCCCAATGTTGACCTTTTCTGCATAGGGCATGCGGTAGTTTGAGTATATACCAAAGGCATCCAGCAATGACCCCATTTTAAAGACATCAGCAACGAGGGCAATGTTCGGATTACCGACTTTCACATAGAGCGCCGAACCAACAATCTCAAAACCATAGGGAAAATAAAGCTCAGATTCACCATCAATATATTCATAGAGAGTGACCTTTGTGTAGCTGGTTACCTTGCCTTCCATAACCCATCCTTCTGAAAAACCAGGTGAGGGCAATACGCTTTCAATTGGTTTATCGGCGGCTGATATAAATGTATGAACAATTAAAACTGAAAACAAAGAAAGGATACATGCAATAGACTTATGCATTATTTCATCTCTCACAATATTCTGTAGTGAAGCAGTATATTTTTGCTCATTAAGAATTATGCGAACAGTGTCTGTGCCCTGTGCATCCTGTCAGCAATATTAACACTGTTGACGCAACGCGCAACACATTCAGGACAATTGAGACAGGCAGAAGCTGATTTATCAGGCTGAATCTCATTGTAGGTTGAGCGGGCAAGCTCAATGCTTCCATAGCCTTCCACATACATTAAGCAGCGGTTGATGATGCTGATAGCGATATTTTTCTGGCATGTTGGCTCGCACTTTGCACAGAAGTGGCAATAATATGGTTGAATAGCTTCGGAATAATGCTTGAGGATCTGCTCATCAGTGCGGGTCAGTTTCATTCCCATAACTGAAATGTTTTCCTTAAGTATCTCCATGTCCTTTATGCCAGGTATGGCACAAGTCACATTGCTGTCCTGGAGTACCCATTTGAGAGCAGCCTGATGAGGGCTGATAGGTCCAAGTGCGTCAGTTTTATATCCTCCTGCCTGCGTCTTCATGGCGACGATTCCGATACCTGCTTTTACAGCACGTGCAATTGCACTCTTTATCTCCGGTTCACTTTTGAAATTATATCCTACCAATGCCATATTAAAAAATTTCTCCGGGTCATCAACAAGGGCATTAAGAACCTCTGCCTGATTCGTATGGGTGGTAACACCCAGGAAACGAACCTTTCCCTGTTTGCGAAGTTCTGCCAATGCTTCACGTACCTCGGGGATAAAGGCACGTTCTTTACTCTTAAGGTTATGGAGCTGGATGACATCTATATAGTCTATCTGAAGCTTTGAGAGGCTTGTCTCTGCATCATTGAAAATATCTTTTTTTGTATTTGATGTCGGAAGAGTTTTCGTTGCAACATAAATCTTATTCCTAAGACCTTTGATTGCTTTCGCAACAATCTCTTCATTCCTGCCGTCCATATACCTGCGCGCAGTGTCAACGTAATTGACACCAAGGTCGAAGGCAGCTCGCATCACCTCGTGCTCTGGTGTAAGCATGGCGCCAAAGCTGACAACAGTGGGTTTCAGCCCTGTCTTTCCCAGTGTCCTGTAGACAGGCTGGATTGCTGCATTGAGTGTTGCACCTTCTGAAATCCCACCAATGCCGCTCAATCCTACTGCTGCAGTAGTGGCTCCTAAAACCCCAAGTTTCAAAAAGTCTCTCCGATTTATTGAATTATGATCTTTTGTCTGACTCATTGCATCTCCTTTCGCTTCGAGCAATTAAATAATTATTTATAAAACTATTATAATATTTTAGCAGGTGTTATTTCTGAAAGCTACAGAAAGAACTGAATATGTTTTGTCTGTCACAAAAATATTGCAAAATACGAGATAAACAGAAAAAAGCAATCTATTAAAATTATTAAAGGGAGGGTTAAACCTTACCAAGTGAGGCAGTTTTTAAAGATTATTGAAGACTATAATGTAACAATGAAGGAGGGACAATAAGATGCACTATCCAATAAAAGTATTTTACAGCGAAGAAGATGAGGGGTTTATCGCTGTTATTCCTGATCTGCCAGGGTGCTCAGCCTTTGGAGAAACCGAGGAGGAGGCTATAAAAGAGGTGAAGATTGCTCAGGAATTATGGATAAAGACTGCAAAGAAAGAAGGCAGAAAAATACCACGGCCATCATCTGAAGATATATACAGCGGTAAGATACTCGCACGGATGCCCAAATCACTCCATAAGGCGCTTATGGAAAAAGCAAAAGATGAGGGTGTAAGCCTGAACCAGCTTGTGGTCTACCTATTGTCAAGGGGAGTAGAAAAGCGTGCAAATTCTTAAAGCCCTCAGCCTTCAATCTATTGTATTGGGACTGCCAGAAAAAAACTTATCTCCCTGTTTTCGGTTTAGGAGGAGATGTACTGCTCCCTGCTACGTCAAAAACAATCTCATGCCATCTGAATGGCCCCCACTTACCACCAATCGAGTAAGCAGGCCAGAACCTATAGGTACCAGCAGCATCTAACCCCGGGCTATTTTTTTCAGGTTCCTCAGGGTTAGGCGTGCATACCGGGCAATAGAGTTCCCCCTGATCCAGGAGGCACACATGTCCTCATTCAGGACAACAGATACCTTCATCTATCGGTTGCTTGCAAACTGGACAAATTTCCATAAAAATATACTATCGAATCTTTAAAAACAGGTCAAATTATTTTGACACCTGAGGAACGAGTAATTATAATTAGACTGATGGAGAATATTATAAAAGCATTCCCACTTACTTTCATACCACTCTTTGCTGCAATGAATGTGTTTACCGTTCTTCCTATTTTTATCTCACTCACTGAGGAGATAACAAATTCAGAAAGAAAGACGATCATAAGGGACTCACTCCTCACAGCCTTAATCGTAGGACTTTTGTTTCTAGCTTTGGGAAAAATAATTTTTAAAATACTGGGGATTACTGAATCAGATTTTAAAATTGCAGGAGGTCTTGTCCTCCTTATTTTTGCGATACTTGACCTCGTAAGACATGATGAGACACGGAAAAAACCATTTGATAAGATGGGTGTAGTGCCTATTGGTGTGCCTTTAATTACAGGACCTGCGGTGCTTACCACTATCCTTGTACTTGTAGATCAATATGGTATTGTCCCTACAGTTATTTCATTTGTACTCAATCTCCTGATTGTCTGGGTAACATTCGTCAATGCAGAGCGGGTTATACGTCTTTTTGGTAAAGGAGGCATAGCTGGCATTGCGAAGATTATGGCACTTCTCCTTGCATCAATTGCCATAATGATGATCCGATTGGGTTTGAGTACTATCATTCACCGCTTATAGAGAGAATTATAAAAGAACTATTGTAAAGGTGGACATTTGCTTATTGGAATAATCTCTGATACCCACGATAATTTAGTTACAACAAAGAAAGCCATTAAATTTTTAAACAACAGGAAGGTTGAACATGTAATTCATGCAGGAGATTATACGTCACCTTTCACAGTGAAACTTTTTGAGGAACTTAACTGTAAATATGACGGAATATTTGGTAATAACGACGGAGACAAACTCCTTCTCCTGCAGAGATCTGAGGGCAGTATTCATAATCAGCCATATATACTCACACTTCATGATAGAAAAATTATTGTTATGCATGAACATCATGTTGTTGATGCACTTGCCAAAAGCGGTTACTATGATCTTATTGTCTACGGACATACACACGAGCCTGATATCAGAAAAGTGAAAGATACCTTGATTGTGAATCCCGGGGAAGCCGGAGCATGGCTTTATGGAAAAGCAACAGTAGCACTGGCAGATTTAGAAACAATGAAGGCAGAGATTATAAGGCTTTAGTTATGCTGTTACCCCGTCTATTCTCGTAAGTCCTGCTTCTGTTGCTAATCTGATTGCGTCACTATATTCTCTTCCGGTAATCCTTCTGTTGAGAGGTGGGTTATCGAAAGCCTTAAAGCATGGGTGGTATTGATCCATGATATTAATGTAGGTATTTTTTGAAATTTCCTCAGCAATGAATTTTACCACACCTGCGGTACCTGCAATCCCTTCCGGGAGCACAAGATGCCTCACAAGAAGCCCTCTCAGGGCAACCCCACTTTTTATTATGAGGTCTCCGACCTGTCGATGCATCTCTTTAATTGCAGCGACTACGACCTCTGGATAATCTCTGGCATCTGAATATCTGAAAGCAATCTCAGGGTCAAAGTATTTGAAATCAGGCATGTATATATCAACCACACCATCGAGCAATTTTATTGAGTGAAGGGATTCGTAGCCACCACAGTTATACACAACAGGTATGTTCAGTCCTTTCTCTGAAGTAATGTGTAAAGCCCTGAGAATCATTGGCATCTGGTGTGTTGGGGTCACAAAATTTATGTTATGACATCCACTGTGCTGTAAATCGAGCATTATTCCGGTAAGTTTTTCAAAAGACATCTCTACACCCTCTCCAAGATGGCTTATAGAGTAATTCTGACAGAAAAGACAGCCAAGATTACAATTACCAAAGAAGATGGTGCCAGAGCCAAATCTTCCTACAAGTGGTCTTTCTTCACCGAAATGGGGCCCCCAGCTCGATATGAATGGTTTATTTTCAGTCCTGCAAAAACCTACATGGCCAGATGTTCTATCAACCCTGCATTCCCTTGGACAGAGGGTACATTCTTTTAAAATCTCTTCTGCTTCCCTGACCTTATCAGCCAACACGCCAGGAGGGAGCAGGAGATATGAGGGGGTAATTTTGTCTTTTACGCTTTCCACAATTTTATTTGGATTTTATTTTATATCCTCAAACCCAAATTACATTATTATTTTTATAATAACAGATTTTTTAGTCTTCGATACCTGCATGAAAGATTTGACAGACTTCATTGAGGGCTTCCTATGAACTGCATCCATCTTGGGGTATGATTGACTTACCTTGAATTTAATCATTATAATCCCTAATCTACTCTGATAATAAGCATAAAATGACCTTAAAAGGTGGGTACACTATATTTTATGGATATGAAAGAAATTAGTGATCTGATAGAACAACGAATCAAGAAGCTCGAAGAATTACGCCAGATGGGTATTGAACCATTTGGTGGACCTTTTTATGCGGAGAATCACGCATCTGAGCTTTTGGATAAATTTAATTCCATAACGAAGGAGTCCTTAGAGGAAAGCGTTGTTTCGTGTTCACTCGCAGGCAGAATAGTATCTATAAGAGACTTTGGTAAGGCTATCTTTGCTCATATCCAGGATGCAACAGGGAAGATTCAGATCTATTTCAAAAAAGATGTCCTTGGAGAGAAACAGGTTATTATAAAAAAGCTCGACATCGGGGACATAATCGGATTAAATGGACAATTATTCAGGACAAGAACAAATGAACTTACAATCGAAGTAAAGGATTTTGTCATTCTCACAAAATCTTTAAGACCTCTTCCTGAGAAGTGGCATGGATTAAAGGATGTTGAGACAAGATATCGACAGCGATATGTGGATTTGATCGTAAACCCTGATGTACGGCAGACCTTTGCTCAGAGGAGAGTGATTATTAAGGCGATTCGAGATTTTCTCGAATTACAAGAATTCATCGAAGTCGAAACACCCATGATGCAGCAGATTCCTGGTGGCGCAACTGCACGACCATTCAAGACCCATCATATAGCGCTCGGCATAGATTTATATCTAAGGATTGCGCCTGAGCTTTATCTCAAGAGGCTCCTCGTTGGTGGGTATGAACGGGTATATGAGCTTAACAGGAATTTCAGGAATGAGGGAATATCAACAAAGCATAATCCGGAGTTTTCGATGCTCGAATTTTATATTGCATACAGAGACTATAACTTCCTCATGTCTTTTACCGAGGAATTAATTACCTCTGTTGCTCAAAGAGCACTCGGTACATTAAAAATACTCTATGGAGATATCATCTTAGATCTTACTCCTCCGTGGCCAAGAATACCGATGATAGATGCACTATTGCAAAAAGGGGTGCTACCAGAGGTTGTGAATAATAAAGAAAAGGCGATAGTATGGGCAAAAGCACATAACATAGAAATAAATGAAGGTGCAACCCTTGGGAAAATTCTTGACGAGATCTTTAAAGAAATAGTCGAGCCAGAACTTGTTCAACCGACGTTTATCATAGATTATCCTGTTGAGCTTTCGCCACTTGCAAAGAAAAAACCAGACAATCCAGAGCTTGTTGAAAGGTTTGAACTCTTTATTGCATCGAGAGAGATTGCAAATGCATTTTCAGAGCTCACTGACCCCATGGATCAGCATGAGCGGTTTGCAAAACAGGTTGAGGCAAAGAAACAGGGTGATGAAGAAGCACACTGGATGGATGAAGATTTTGTCAGGGCCCTTGAGTATGGTATGCCACCCGCAGCCGGGGAAGGCATCGGAATAGACAGGCTTGTGATGTTATTGACTAATTCTCAGTCAATAAGAGATGTAATCCTATTCCCCCAACTCAAACCAGAACAATAAAGTGAACTTACCTTATCAGATATTCATAGCGTTCAGATACCTCAAATCCCCGAAAAAACATAAGGGTATTTCAGTCAATACGGTAATATCTATAGGAGGGGTAGCAGTCGGCGTGATGGCACTCCTTGTTGTTCTGTCTGTCATGAGTGGATTCCATGAAGATCTTCAGAAAAAGATACTCGGTGTGAATGCCCATGTGGTTGTCCTTGATTATAAAGGAACAATGCCCGGGTATAAAGAGGTGATCAAAAAATTTGAGACAGAAGAAGATGTCGTATCATCTTCTCCATTCATTCTGGGCCAGGTGATGGTATCATTCGGCAAAAAGACACACGGTGTGTTCATGAGAGGAATACTGCCTGAAACGGAGAAGAAGACAACAGAGATAATAAAATATATAAAAGAAGGAAATCTTGAAGACCTTGCATCAAAAGACAACATCTCTCATATTATCCTCGGAAGAGAGCTTGCACATAGTCTCGGTGTATTTAAAGGCGATACTGTCAATATTATTTCTCCAATTGGAGAGATAGGCCCCCTGGGCATGCTCCCAAAAGTGAAACAGTTCAAAGTCATTGCAACATTTGAAGTCGGAATGTTCGAATATGACACCAATCTTGTTCTGACAGATCTCAAATCTGCACAGGAGTTTTTCGGAATGAAAGAAGATATAACAGGCATAGAGATCAGACTGAACGATATTTATAAGGCACCTACTGTCAGAGAAAGAATACAAAAAAAATTAGGGTTTCCTTTCTATGTAAGAGATTGGATGCAGATGAACAGAAACCTCTTTTCAGCCCTGAAATTAGAGAAGTTCGCTATGTTTGTCATTCTTGTCCTCATCATCCTCGTTGCTTCTTTTAATATTGTGAGCACACTCATCATGAACGTAATAGAAAAAAGCAGGGAGATAGCAATATTAAAGGCGATGGGTGCAACGAACAAAGGCATCATGAAGATATTTATGTTCCAGGGATTATTCATAGGGCTTTTTGGTACCATTATCGGAATTGCCGGTGGTTATCTGTTAGGCTATATCTTAAATACATATCAGATTATCAAGCTTCCCTCAGATGTGTACTATTTAAGCCATCTTCCTGTGAAGATGAAACTTTTTGATTTCATTACTGTGTCAGTGTCTGCAATCCTCATCAGTTTTATTGCAACTATCTATCCTGCGTGGCAGGCAGCAAAACTGGACCCTGTAGAACCACTGAGGTATGAGTGAATGAGGGGAATTTTTCGTGAAGAGTTTGATTGAAGTACAAAACCTGAAAAAATATTTTATGACAAAAGCAGGAGAACTCCAGGTATTGAAAGGTATTGACCTTTCGATCAAAGAGGGAGAGATGGTTGGGATAGTTGGTGCCTCAGGCGTAGGGAAAAGCACGCTCCTGCATATCCTCGGTGCACTTGATAAGCCGACTTCCGGGAATGTCTTCTACAATGGCAATGATATATTCTCACTCGATGAAAATTCACTTGCTTCCTTCAGAAACAAATCAGTAGGTTTTGTGTTTCAGTTCCATCACCTCCTTCCTGAATTTACTGCCCTTGAAAATGTGATGATGCCAGGACTGATAAGCATGGGGTTAGGAGTTCAAGGATTCAGGGATTTAAGTTATAAAGACGTTACAGAAAGGGCTGAAAGACTTTTAAATGAGCTGGGTTTGTCGGAAAGGAGAGGTCACAGGCCAGGGGAACTTTCCGGCGGGGAGCAGCAACGTGTTGCTGTTGCGCGGGCACTCATACTCGAACCAAAGGTAGTTCTTGCAGATGAACCCACGGGCAACCTTGATACCACTACAGGTGAAGAACTTTTTAATCTTCTCGTTCATCTTAATAAAGAGAAGGGGATCACATTTGTTATTGTCACACATAATGAATCACTGTCGAAACGCTGTCATAGAGTTCTCAGGATGGTGAACGGGAGAGTAGCCGATTGACATTTTAGGAGGGATACCCTATGCAGATTGATGCAAGAGGTTTTGGATGCCCGAAGCCTGTTATGATGGCGGAAAAGGCGCTTTCACAGATTGACGAAGGAACAATAGAGGTTCTTGTGGACAATGAAGCCTCTGTAAAAAACCTTTCAAGGTTCGCAACAAAGCAAGGTATGTATGTGGAGACAAGTAAAGAAGATACGTATTGGACGGTAAAAATCGTGAAAGGGTATCCTTGTGAGATTGAATCCGCCTCAGGCGGACAGCCTTTAAAATATGAGAGAAGAGAAAAAGACATCTTTATGATCATAGGCACTGATACACTGGGCAAAGAAGAAGAACTTGGCAAGATCTTAATGAAAGGATTTATCGAGACCATGAAGGTGACAAAAGAGCTTCCCCATACGATATTCTTCCTCAATGCTGGTGTAAAGCTTACCACAGTTAATGAAGAGACAGTGAGTATTCTTAAAGAGATTGAAGATATCGGGGTAGAAATTTTTTCATGTGGTACTTGCCTGAAATATTATAACCTCGAGGATGAGCTTAAAGTAGGGTATAGAGGTACAACAAATCATATTGTCGAGGGGATTAAGGATTTTAAAAAGGTGGTGTGGGTTTAAAGGATAGATTTGTCAAAGGTTCAGACTTAACGTTTCGAGTGCTTGAGAAGTCCAGAAACTTCGGGATTTTGGTGTTAACCTTTCCACGAGTCGTAAACAAGCGCTCTGTTATTTGCTGTTGCGGGCATTATTTTTAAAGTCAAGATTCAACAGCCTGTCAAGACGCGACACCTTTCTTCCCTTTATTCCTGATACTATGTCAAGAAAATAGACCTGACCCTATTGACCCTTTGTTATCTGTTAGGCTATATCTTAAATACATATCAGATTATCAAGCTTCCCTCAGATGTGTACTATTTAAGCCATCTTCCTGTGAAGAT
>JAGVMY010000147.1 GCA_020053565.1 Thermodesulfovibrionales bacterium | reverse complement strand
GGTAATCATGCATCCGAAGGCTACAGAAATGGTATCTACAGGCCCGCAGAAATCCTTTGTCCTGATGGCAATCCACCGCTGCTCCATTGAGGTCATCTCTGCACCACTACGGATTCCAACAGCATAGCCTGTGCCTACATTAAAAGGACACATCCATGTCTGGTGATGTGCACCAGAATAATCAGTAACCGGTGACTTGTAAATGCCACAAGCACCTCCTGTTGAAACAATAGTGGCTTTAGAATGGAACACGTAAAACTTTCCGTCTCTCACGCCAAAACCCATTGCACCGACACATCTGTCACCATCCATCAATAAGTTTGTGGCTACTACCCGGTTGAATACTTGTGCACCTACCTCCATTGCCTTTTCTGCCATGATGGGCTTGAGCTGTTCTCCTTGAATTGAAACATCCCAGCGTCCACGGAGCTTATAGTGGCCATCTTCATCTTTGACAATGGGAAGACCCCATTCTTCAAGCAATTCGACAGTCTCATTTAAAAGCTCTGCGTTGCTCAGGGCAAGATCTTCTCGGATTGGCCCTCCTCCAACTTGAGCCCTGCTCCATTTCACAAGTTTCTCCGGAGTCTCACCTTTATCGGTGCGGATGTATGTATTAATTGCATCCATGCCTGCTGCTGTTGCCCCGCTCCTGCTTATATGGGCTTTCTCCATAATGGTGACCCGCAATGACGGGTTTTTTGTCTTTGCTTCGTAAGCAGCAAAACAGCCGGCATTTCCACCACCAATGATGAGCAAATCTGTTTCGATTACCTCTGTCTGGATTTCATTGAGGCTTTTTGGAATCTTTTCAGCCATGTCTTCCTCCTTACTTAATTATTTTAATCTCAGGCAAAATGCCATATTCTTTCTTTAATTTTTACAAAAGGCGAACAAACTTTCTATCGGATAGACGATAATGGTAAAAACCTTTCAGCCTGTGCAGGCGATTGCCATGCAAGCATGGCAATCGCCTGATCTCTAAAGCGGGTATCCTATCAACGCAAGCCATGCGGTCTGCACAACTATGACATAAATATTTGCTATAATCGAGAGGATGCTCCCGAACTTTATCGCCTCCCAGCCGGACGCACCCGATGCACCCCAGGCGATGAGAAATGCTGTGATGGATATCGGCAGGAAGAATGCGTAACTCAAGCAGTTCGTCATAACTAAAGAGAAGGGCAGCACATTGAGATTGAGTGTCTGTGCCATTCCTACTAATAGAGGAATGAAGGCAGCCCCCATTGCCACAGCGCTGACTACCCCGGCCCTCGCTATGTGCAGCGCACCTGCGAGGAGAAACAGCATTAGAAAGGTCGGCAAACCTAAACCCTTTACCGGCTCCACTATGAGGTCAGCAAGCCACGTTACAGTACCCACATCATACAGAATGGTGCCCAAAGAGATTGCGCCTCCAAGAAGCATCAGCGTGTCCCACATGATATGTTTGTTTACCTTTCCGAAGTTGATCTTCCCCCAGGGCATAAACAGCAAAGTCGCTGTGATCAATGCGACCATTCCCGATTTTATGCCGTGCCATTGTTCTGTTATCCATAGGGCTAAGCCTATTCCAATACAGATAATTCCCCAGATCTCACCGAAGGTTATCTTCCCCAGCGCATCTTTTAATTTCGGTATCTCCTCTTTAGCACCTGGTATTTCGAGCTTCCATAATTTAAAGTATGTGAAGACATACCAGAACATGATAGGGAGGAGCCCCCAGAGAGGAAGGTTGAGCCAGAACCAATCTATCCATGAGATATAGATACCTTGTGCCTGTAGCTGACCTACCAGTATTATGTTCGGGAAATGGCTCGTCAGAATAAGCGTCCCTGTAAAGAGCGGCGTCAATCCAGGGGTCTGGAGTAACATCGCCGTGTTGATCCTTTTGACCTCCGGTAGATGTTCTTTCCCCTTCATTAGTGTTCCTATAGCTTTAGTGACAGGCAGGAAAAGGGCGGTTTCAGAAACAGTGGGCAGGACCGAGCCAACTACAACATCCGCTGCTCCCAGACCTACCTGTATCTTCGTAACACGATTTGATTTCATTAATGTCACTATCTTCAATGCGATCCTTTTCCCTAAAGGTGTCCCCATCATTATGCCGGCAATAACAAAGGCGCCGGCGCCCAGGAAGAATATGTCTGTTGAGAAGGCCTTGAAGGCTACTCCTGGTTTAATGCCAGCAAATACTACAATAAGCAGCGGAGCTGCAAAACCTACGATACCTTTTGGAAGGGCGTCTGTAACCATTATGGTGATAAACCAGAGGAAAACGCCCAGCACGGATTGGGAAGTGGGCCTTAGGCCGGGAAGTGTTGGTCCGAAATGGCATAGAAAGAGGATAGCAAAAGCAAGTATCAGGCCAAATATCGCCTTTTTAGGCTTTGCCACCTCCTTCTCTTCGGCCTCTTCTATAGCCTTCATTTTCTCTTCTAAGAATGTCTCATTGCCTGTAGATTTTTCGTCCATCTTGCTCACCTTTCTTATTTATTCGGAGGTTAGAATACTCCTGCAGCTGTTGCTGCCTCCCGCATTACGTCAAAGTCCTTATCTGATGTGGGGACAAAGCCTTCCAGGTTTGCTTTATTTAAAGCTTTGTCGGCAGCTGTGGTACGGGGTTTCAATTTCAGAATTGCATCTTTTACTTTTGATGCTATATCCTTATTCGTTTTCTTTGTCGTATGCATAGGCCAGTTGGGAAGTGCAGTGGTCGTGCCGATTACTTTTAACATATATTCAAAAGGCAATCTTTTAAAGACTGATTCAGGCATCCCTCCAGCGTCTACTTTTCCATCTCTCACCGCTTCACCTACCTTTGGAGGTTTCCCTGCAAAGGAGATGGTAATGTCTGACTTTTTAATACCGACCTTTTGCAATTCAAGCATCTGAGCAATATAGCCGGCAGCAGAACCTTGATCAACAAATGAGATTTTTTTGCCTTTCAAGTCCTTAATTGATTTTATCGGGCTATCATCTAAGGCTATAAAAACACCCTTCAATTTGGTACCTGTCCCTGGTTCCGATGCCATAGCAAGTGGCTCTACTTGTGGTACTGCTTTTTTGACCTGAACATAAATAAAAGGATTGGTGAACCCGATGTCGAACTCGCCGGCAATAGCCTGTTTTGTGTACGTATCAAAGTCCTTGGGGATTACAAGAGTAACCGTATTCCCTGTTTCTTTCTCAAGATATTTAGCCAGCGGAGTGAACATATCAATTAATTCTTTTTCCGGAAGTCTCGGAAGCAGACCGAGTTTAATCTCTGCAGCTGAAACGATAGCAGGTACTACTAAAAGTAAAACCAAAACAAAAAATAAAAGCCTTTTCATTTTTTCCTCCTTTATTTTTTAATGAAGTTCAGTACTATCTATTGTCTGTCCACCTCCTTTGTTCTCATAAAACTCATTCCCTATACCCACTCTCGATGTTAAGTTTGATCTTCTTCTGGCTCTACTACAATTTTATGAGGAATGATTAAAATGATTCTATCAGGTAGCTGATAAAAGGAGTAAGACTTATGCTGAAATGTATTTGAATATTTCCTTGGGCTTTAAGAGGGTTATTTCTTTTCGGGTTATCTTGATAGCCCCGTCTTCTTTCAGTTTTTTCAGGGGTTCGCTCACCGTTTGCTGGCTTGAACCTATCATAGAAGCAATCTGTTCCTGTGTGAGCTTGACCGGGACTATCATGGGCTTATCTAATGAACTGAGGTCAATTAAATTATGGCATCCAAGGTAGATTAAAAGTTTTAACAATCGTGTGCCTACATCGCAGACCATTAAATTTTCTATCTGTTCACCAAGATACCTGAGGCGCCTTCCCATTACCTCCATGACTCTTCTTGCGAGAGGATAGTGACGACGGAGAAGTGATTCAAAGTCGTTCTTTTTGATCTCATACAGAAGACAGTTGGTAATCGCCTGGGCATTGCATGTCCTTTTCTCTCCGCCTATTATTTCAGCTAATCCAAACATTTCGCCTGCATACCTGACAAAAACGATAGACTCTTTCCCTAAAAAATCAATGCGGGAGATCCTGACCTCACCTGTCTCTAAATAGAAGGCGGAATCTCCTAAATCTCCTGCAAGAAAGATGAATTCATTTTTCTTTATGTGACGTTGTAAAGATAAAGAAATGAATTCTTGCTTTTCAGAAGTGAGCCCCCAGAAGAAGTCTTTCTCGCTCAGGTGCCACTGTCTCTCTATTGAGTTACCTGATATCATAATAGAAGAAATGATACAATTTATAAGAGGAACTTATTAAAAATTTTAAAACTATTCTTTACAATAAATCAATACAGATAAAGACTTAAATAAGGGAAAGCGATAAAGCAATTTTGTAATGTAAAGAAATTACCATTATTATTTTTGGTGTGTTGTATCCTTGTGTTCACATCCTGCAAGAATCCTGTTTAAAAATATGGTGATACAGTAATCAAGACGTATAAAGGCACACAGCAGTTCGGCAAAGAGGTGAGCTTAAAACAATTACAGGAATCCATAAAGGCATTTCATGCTACTCATGGCAGGTATCCAAAAGACCTTGGAGAAATCAGTGATTTTACAGGACTCACATTAGATGACGATAAATATGACTATGATCCTTCAACCGGAGTCATAAGATTAAAGAAATAAGTATTATTTTGTCTATCTCATCCTTAAGAATTTGCTTAGTAACTTGTAAATAAAGTATTATTATCAAGCGTGGGAGTGGATGGGGTTCTGGTGTCCCTCCTGGACTTCAAATCCAGTGTTGCCTGCTACAAGCGGGCAGGGTGGGTTCAATTCCCACACACTCCCGCCAGAGAAATTTAGT
>JAGVMY010000102.1 GCA_020053565.1 Thermodesulfovibrionales bacterium | reverse complement strand
GATGATACCAATCCGAGCAAAGAGGAAGTTGAATATGTTGAATCAATTAAAGATGATGTTCGGTGGCTTGGTTTTGATTGGGATGGCCGGCTGTATTTCGCATCTGACTATTTTGAGGAGTTATATCAGTGTGCTGTTCAGTTAATAAAAAAAGGCAAGGCCTATGTCTGTGACCTGAGTCCACAGGAAGTTAAAGAGTACCGCGGTACCTTAACTGAGCCCGGCAGGGAAAGTCCCTATCGCAATCGTTCTGTTGAAGAGAACCTTGACCTGTTTGAGCGCATGAGGGCAGGCGAGTTCGAGGACGGGTCCCGCACACTTCGTGCAAAAATTGATATGGCATCCGGAAATTTAAATATGCGAGATCCGGTTATTTACCGAATTCTTCGGGCAGAACATCACAGGACAGGCAACAAGTGGTGCATTTATCCAATGTACGACTTTGCCCATCCTATTTCAGATTCCATCGAAAAAATTACACATTCCATTTGTACACTGGAATTTGAAGATCACCGGCCCCTGTATGACTGGTTTCTTGATGAATTGGGCATCTATCATCCACGGCAGATCGAATTTGCCCGACTGAATCTCAGCAATACTGTGTTAAGTAAAAGAAAGCTGCTGCAATTGGTACAAGAGGGACATGTCACCGGATGGGATGACCCACGGATGCCCACGCTCTCAGGTTTACGCAGGCGTGGCTACACACCAGAGTCAATCCGGGACTTTTGTGATCGTATAGGAGTAGCTAAAAGAGAGAGTATAGTTGATATCGCACTGCTTGAGCACTGTCTCCGTGAAGATTTGAATAAATGCGCTCCACGTGTTATGGCTGTATTGCGTCCACTTCGTGTGGTTATAGACAACTATCCAGAGGACAAGGTGGAAGAAATGGAAGCGGTGAATAATCCTGAAGATTTAGATATGGGGTCACGAAGGGTTCCTTTTTCACGTGTGCTTTACATAGAGCAGGATGATTTTCGTGAAGACCCACCTCCAAAGTATTTTCGTCTTGCCCCTGGTCGCGAGGTACGTTTACGGTACGCATATTTTATTAAATGTGTAGGTGTGGTCAAGGACGAAAAGACAGGTGAGGTTGTCGAAATACATTGTACCTATGATTCGTCAACGCGGGGAGGCGATGCGCCGGATGGACGGAAGGTCAGGTCAACACTTCACTGGGTATCTGCTCACCATGCACTCCCGGCAGAAGTACGCCTCTACGACCATCTTTTTATAAAGGCAGATCCAGATGATGTGGAATACGGAGCTGATTTTAAATCAAACTTAAACCTGAACTCACTGGTGACATTGACATCATGTTATGTCGAGCCAGGTCTGGCAAGTGCAACAAAAGGGAGTATCTACCAGTTTGAGAGACTGGGCTATTTCTGCGTTGATTCAGTAGATTCATCTGATAAAAAATTAGTTTTTAATCGAACGGTAACATTACGTGATGAATGGGCGAAGATCGAGAAAGCGCAGAGGCATGGATAGGGAAATTGTGAATTCTCTCCATATGGATGTAAAATAAAATAGTGAAGGTGAAAAAATGAGCTATATTGCGGTCATAGGTGCAGGGAGCTGGGGAACGACTCTCGCGTGTCTTCTTGCAGATAAGGGCTATGATGTGTCACTCTGGGTATACGAAAAGAAACTTGTTGAGGAGATTGAGAAGACAGGTGAAAACAGTGTCTATCTCCCCGGCATCAAGCTTCCTGAAAATATGAGAGTCTCCCATCAGATTGATGAGGTTGTAAAAAAGGCACGTTATATACTGAATGTTGTTCCTGCTCAGTTTACAAGGACTGTATTCAAAGAAGCCCTGCCTTACCTATCTGATGAAGCAATAATCATCAGTGCGTCGAAAGGAATAGAAAGAGGAACACTTCTCACGATCTCCAGAGTATTAAAAGAGTTATTCGGGCATGAGATTGCAGTGCTTTCGGGTCCAAGTTTTGCAAAAGAGGTGATTAAAAAAATACCTACTGCGGTGACCCTTGCAACAGAAGATAAGAACACGGGGTTCATCCTTCAGGAAGCATTTAATACCGGGAGCTTCAGGGTATATAGACATGATGATATACTCGGCGTGGAGATCGGGGGAGCCTTAAAAAATGTGATGGCCATTGCATCCGGGATCTCTGATAGCCTCAGTCTTGGTCATAATGCCAGGGCTTCGCTTATCACGAGAGGGCTTGTCGAGATGTCAAGGCTCGGGGTTGCAATGGGTGCAAAAGAGAAGACATTTACAGGGCTTAGTGGCCTTGGTGACCTGGTTCTTACATGCACAAGTACTCTCTCAAGGAATTATACTGTCGGAATTAAACTGGGACAGGGGATGAAACTGAAAGATATTTTAAGTCAAACAAAAAGTGTTGCAGAAGGAGTGGAGACCGCGGAATCTGCCTATCAATTATCTCTCAAATATAACATTGAGATGCCTATTGTAGAACAGGTTTACAAAGTTATCTACGAAAATAAAGACCCTGTTCTTACGGTTAAAGATTTACTGAGCCGTTCATTAAAATCCGAGTTTTATGGATAGCATAAATGGATACTTCAAAAATTAAAAATATCCTCCAGTCAGTAAAATCTGGTAAAAGCAGTATTGAAAAGGCAATGGATGTCTTAAAACATCTCCCTTATGAAGACCTCTCCTTTGCAAAGATTGACCATCACAGGCATATCAGACAGGGAATTCCTGAAGTGATATTTGCTGAAGGTAAAAAAGGAGAAGATGTGATCCGCATAGCTCGTTCTATGTACAAGAAAAGCAAAAAGCTGTTAATTACAAAGGCATCACCAGAGATATATGATCGCCTTAAGATCAAAAATGCTGTTTTTCACCCTTGCTCAGCCTCGATATCAGCAGGGGAAGAGAAAAAGAAAAAAGGTCATGTCCTTGTACTTTCTGCCGGAACATCTGACATACCAGTTGCAGAAGAAGCAGTAGTAACCGCATCATTTCTTGGAAGTATGGTTGAGAGTGTATATGATGTGGGTGTTGCAGGGATTCACAGGCTTATGGATAACAAAGATTCCATTAATGCTGCAAAGGTGATTATCGTTGTTGCAGGGATGGAAGGCGCACTTCCTTCTGTTGTTGGCGGACTTACAGACAAACCAATTATTGCAGTTCCTACTTCGGTCGGTTATGGCACGAGCCTCGGCGGCCTCACAGCACTCTTTGCAATGCTCAATTCCTGTGTACCAGGAATTGCAGTGATGAATATAGACAATGGCTTTGGAGCTGGATGTCTCGCACATAAGATAAATAGGTTAAGTTGACATTCCTTTAAAATCTAATCTATACTTAAATTAACCCAGGGGGAGGCTTAGAAGTCTGAGAGTCCCGACACTGTCGGGAGACCCCTCGAACCTGATACGGGTAATACCGGCGTAGGGAAGGGAAGATAGACCGTATCCTTCAGGGATGCGGTTTTTTGTTTTTATGAGACTGATAGTTAATGGAGAAAAGTTAGAAGTATTAAATGTGGAGACTCTTCAGGATTTACTGAAAGAACTCCAGATAGAACCACAGCGGGTTGCAGTAGAGATAAACGTATCAATAGTAAAAAAGTCTGACTATTCAACCTTTAAACTCAATGAGGGAGATAGAGTTGAGATAGTGAATTTTATTGGAGGTGGATATAAATGAGAAGGAGATCGCCATATCGCTCATTCTCGTCCCCCGACATATGTCGGGGAACTCCGAGGTGAATTCTGTCTTCGACAGAATTCAAAGCCGCTCCTATGACAATCTCCTTCTCATTTGTTTAATGGTTACAATTATTTTTGTGAAGCATACAAAAAAATTCAGATAAAGAGGAGATTTTATGGATGATAAATTAATAATTAAAGGCATAGAGTTTCAGTCACGGCTCTGGGTGGGTACAGGGAAGTATAAGGATTTTGAAGAGACAAGAAAGGCTGTTGAGGCTTCAGGAGCAGATGTGGTAACGGTTGCAGTCAGAAGGGTGAATATCATAGACAGGAAATCTGAGAACCTTCTTGACTACATTGACCCGAAGAAATATAAAATCCTCCCTAATACAGCTGGTTGCTATACAGTAGAAGACGCCTTGAGATATGCGAGGCTTGCCAGGGAGGCTGGCATCTCAGACCTTATCAAGCTCGAGGTAATTGGAGATGAGAAGACGCTTTTCCCCGATGTATGTGGATTACTGAAGGCAACTGAGATACTCGCAAAGGAAGGTTTTATCGTCCTCCCCTATACAAATGATGACCCTATAATAGCAAAGAGGCTTGAGGATGCAGGTGCTGCTGCGGTGATGCCTCTTGGTGCACCTATTGGTTCTGGTCTCGGAATCAGAAATCCATACAACATAAAGATAATACTTGAAACAGTAGATCTACCGGTTATTGTTGATGCAGGTGTGGGAACCGCATCTGATGCAACTATAGCAATGGAGCTTGGTTGTGATGCAGTGCTTATAAACACAGGCATAGCCGGTGCAAAAGACCCGATTGCAATGGCTGAGGCAATGAAACACGCGATTATTGCTGGTAGGTTGGCATATAAGGCTGGAAGGATTTCTAAAAAACTTTATGCAACTGCGAGCAGTCCGATAGAAGGAATGTTATAAGACAGTGATGAGTCATGACAAAGAGCAAAAAGCAATGAGCAAAGAGCAAAGAGCAGTAACTATTGACTTTTCGTTATATCTGATTACAGATAGAAAACTTCTGACTCCTCACTCCTCACTCCTTACTGCTGTTGAAGATGGCTTAAAGGGTGGGGTAAAGGCAGTACAGCTTCGGGAAAAGGATCTCAATACGAGGGAGCTTCTTGAATTGGCATATAAAATAAGAGAATTGACAAAAGAATATCATGCAAAACTTTTTATCAATGACAGAATTGATATCGCACTTGCTATTGGTGCAGATGGTGTCCATATCGGTCAGAAAGGCATCCCTGCTCATGCAGTAAGAAAAATTGTTCAGGAAAAACTCCGGATTGGTGTGTCAACGCATAGTCTTGAGGAGGCTCTTGAGGCAGAGAGAGATGGTGCAGATTTTATAACCCTTGGTCCTATTTATGAGACTCCTTCTAAACTCAAATATGGTAAGCCCATTGGTGTTGATACACTAAGAAGAGTGAAGTCCGCAGTATCGATACCGGTGTTCGGTATTGGAGGAATAAAATTGGATAGGGTACAAGAAGTGATGGAAGCCGGTGCAGATGGTGTCGCATTGATATCTGCTATTCTTGCTGCCCAAGATATTAAAGGCACAACAGAGAAGTTTATGAGGTTACTCAAATGACAAAAATAGAATATGCAAAAAAGGGAATTATTAATGACGAAGTAAAGGAGGTTGCCCTTTCTGAAGGCATATCACCTGAAATGCTCGCTGTTGATATTGCAAAAGGCGTTACAGTAATTCCCAAAAACATGTATCACACTATAAAACCAATTGGGATTGGAAAAGGCCTGAGAACAAAGGTAAATGCAAATATAGGAACATCAAAAGACAGGGTTTCTTTTGACGATGAAATAGAGAAACTTAAGGTGCTTGTCAAATATGGCGCTGATGCGGTTATGGATCTTTCGACAGGAGGTCCAATTAAAGATCTGAGAAGGCTTCTTTTAAGCAAGTCTCCTCTCTCAGTTGGCACAGTTCCCATATACGAGGCTGCAGTGAGAGCTGCAGAGGTATATGGAACAATAGCAAAGATGACCACTGATAGTATTTTTGAGGTAATAGAAGAACATGCAAAAGATGGAGTTGATTTTGTTACAGTCCATTGTGGCATCACAAGGAAGGCTGTTGAAAGGCTTAAAGAAGAAGGGAGAGTTCTTGATATAGTAAGCCGCGGTGGTTCATTCCTTCTCGAATGGATGATTTACAACGACAGAGAAAATCCTCTCTATGAGTATTATGACAGGCTGCTTGAAATTGCAAAAAGATATGATTTGACATTGAGCCTCGGAGATGCCCTGCGTCCTGGATGCATTGAGGATGCAACTGACAGGAGCCAGATTGAAGAACTGCTTACAATCGGAGAATTAAGAGATAGAGCTCTTGAATCAGGGGTTCAGACAATAATTGAAGGTCCCGGTCATGTGCCTTTGAACCAGGTTGAATTGAACATAAAAATCCAGAAAGAAATCTGTAAAGGTGCACCTTTCTATGTGCTCGGTCCGCTTGTGACTGACATTGCAATGGGGTATGACCATATTGCAGCAGCCATAGGCGGCGCCATCGCAGGTGCTGCAGGCGCAGATTTTCTCTGTTATGTCACCCCCTCAGAACATATCAGGCTTCCAAACGTTGACGATGTAAAAGAAGGACTCATTGCATTAAAGATAGCTGCGCATGCAGCAGATATTGCAAAAGGTATCCCCGGCGCAATAGAGCGAGACAGGAAGATGGCTGAATGCAGGAAGAACCTTGACTGGAATGGACAGATTGCATTAAGTTTTGATCCAGAGAGGGTGCGTAAATGGCGTTCAGAAGTACCGCCAACAGAACAAGAGGTCTGTAGCATGTGTGGGGAGTTCTGTGCAATAAAAATAGTAGAGAAGGCACTAAGGGGAAGAAAATAGTAAATGAAGACAGCTCTCACAATAGCTGGTTCTGATCCAACAGGCGGTGCAGGG
>JAGVMY010000123.1 GCA_020053565.1 Thermodesulfovibrionales bacterium | reverse complement strand
TCTTCAATAGCATACTGGATCATCGGTTTGTCAACGATAGGCAACATCTCTTTTGGTGATGCCTTTGTTGCAGGGAGAAACCTTGTCCCGAGTCCTGCAGCAGGAAATATAGCCTTTTTTATTTTCTTTTCCATTATGACCTGTAGACTATCAAATGATATACAATCTTATTATTATACCATATAAAAATATCACATGAATGGTTCAGCAAAACTATCTTTAAAAAATAATAAAAATATCTTTTCTTTAATAATAATTATGCTCTCCTGAGCCCATTTGCTGGTTAGAAGTGACCATCTCTGTTTTAAGCAAAAAAAATTTAACTGGTGAGAAAGAGCTTTCTCAGGTATTTGGGTATACAGAATAATCTTGTGTGTGTTTCATGATCATAATAGAACAGGTTCTTGAGCCTTCTCTCTTTTAATCTGCTTTTGATCGTTAGAGAAGGTATCTTTTTTATACTGTACTTTAATGAACCAGTTGTGAATGCCCATAAAGAACTAAAGCTCGGGATATATTCATAATAGAATTCAGCTATAGGGAAAATCTCACCAAGCATTTTCAATATATCGGATGAAAGGCTTTTATGAGGAATATGTTGAACATCTGTTGCGTGAGTGACAAAGATTCCATCGGGTTTCAGTGTTCTTTTTATGTCTGAATAAAATTCTTTTGTAAAGAGGAACTGAGCAGGACCTTTTTCAACAGGGTCACTGATATCAGCAATGATGACATCAAACTTCAATTTTGACTTTTTGATATATTCAATTGCGTTAGCGAAAATTAAGGTGACTTTTTCATCATTGAAGGAATCCCTGTGCCAATTCTCAAGGTAATTTCTGCATGTAGTTACAAATTCTTCATCAATATCTACCATCACAACCTTTTTAACGGTTGGATGTTTGAGGACTTCTCGTAATGTTGCACCTTCACCTCCGCCAAGTATCAAAATGTTCTTGGGCTCAGGGTGCGCAATCATAGTGGGATGTACAAGTGCTTCATGATAAATGAATTCATCAAATTCGGAAGATTGAATTTTGTTATCCAGGATGACAACACGGCCGAAGTTATACGTGTCAATAAGCTCTATTTTCTGATATTTTGTTCTCGTTGATAACAGATGCCTTTTGATTTTATGATATATCCATCTATAGTTACTGTCTTTGTCAATGAACCAATTACTCCCGGTTTTCATAATTGAGCTTTAAACTCCTCGAATAAGCCGTAATGATAATCACTTACCATTTAAGAGATTTGTTTAAAAGTTTTTCATATAATCTTTTAGGTACAAAACTCTGTAAATGTATCTCGCTATCATAAAATTTGGTCTCAATCTCGGAAATTCTTCTGGGTTCTCTACAACCGTATTTTTTTGATGCACATGAAAATGACCACCAGTTCCCTGGGTAGGTTGCAATTGGAGCAGTATAGAGGTCAACTACCGGGAAGACCTTCTTCAGTGTTTCCTGAATTTCAATAACCATATCCATATGAAAGTGAACCGACTCTGAGTGTGTCACAAACATACCTTCCTCTGTCAGGCAATCTCTTAAGGTAGTAAAAAACTCCGTTGTGTAAAGACTTCTTGCAAAACCGATAATGTCTGTAGAGTCCACTATGACAGCATCTATATCTGCAGATTTCCTCTTCAGTATAAACTCAGCCCCATCCATGATCTTTATCTCTACGCGCGGATCATCAATACCGCATGATGCAGTCGGGAAAAACTTTTTTGATATATTGATTACCTCTTCATCTATTTCTACAAAATATACCTTCTCAACATTCTTATGCTTTAAGACTTCTCTCACTGTTCCTCCGTCTCCACCACCAATAACAATAACTTTTTTAGGATGAGGATGAGCATGCATTATGACATGGGTAAGCATTTCATGGTAAAAAAACTCATCCCTCTCGGTTAACTGGACGACATCATCAAGGATGAGCATTTTCCCAAAGTGTGGATTCTTTATCACTATGATTTCTTGAAACTTACTCTTCCCCTTATAAAGGATCTCCTCGACATCATAAGAATATTCGACTGGTGCATATGGCGCTTTTTCAAAAAATTTGATCATCGTTTTCCCTTTCTCTGTATAAGAATTGTTTTTGGTATTGAAAAACCGTTAAATTCCGATGCATAGGATACTGTGTACGCACCGCTGGATAATATGAGAATCAGATTACCTATATCAGGTTCAGGGAGCGTAACATTTTTGTCTATTACATCGAAGCTGTCACAACTTGGGCCAGCGATTGTATATCTTTTTTTATATTTTGTGTGCTTATAACTCTCAACAATATAGCTGTATTTTATTCCTCCAACGCTTTCCATCAATCCATTAAAGACACCTACATCAATATAAAGCCACTCTTCATCAGACCTCTGTGCCTTACCGATTACTGTGGCTACTAAGATGCCTGCTTCTCCTACAACAGCCCTGCCAGGTTCAATGTGTATTTCTGTATTCTCGGGAAAGTTATCATAAATGAGATTATTTACATTTTTTTCTATCGTCTCAATACTCACCACGTTCTTAGTATATTTTATAGGATAACCACCGCCGATATTTAAAAGGGTTAACTTTATTTTATTCCTTTCAGCTAACTCCCACAGAGCCTTTGCCTTATCAAGTGCAATATTCCAGTTATATACATTTGTGCACTGAGATCCGACATGAAAGGTAATGCCTACTGGATTAAGTCCCTTGTCTTTCGCATAAGCCAGAAGTGTTGCAGCTTCATCAAGTTCAACCCCAAATTTATTGCTCAGTGGCCATTCGCTGCCTTCATTCGGGACCGAAAGTCTCACGTAGACATTGCAGTGCGGTACTATTTTTGTGAGCTTGTCTACCTCATCAGCAGAATCATAGGAAAAAAATTGTAGACCATACTTCGCAGCCATCTTTAAAAATTTCAGAGATTTTATAGGATTACTTGATATGATCCGTTCCGGCTTTACTCCTAACGACGAAAGTATTTCCAGTTCTCCTTCAGATGATATTTCAAAGCCCAGGTTGAGTTCATTGAGAAAATTAAGTATCTCAATGTCTGGATTTGCCTTGACTGCATAAAATATTTTTGAGTTTCTGATGTGCCGGCCAATCATTGATACCTTTTCTTTGATCATTTCGCTGTCTATGAGAAGGAAGGGTGTTTCGATGACTTCTTTATCGAGGTATTTTAATACCTTAAACAACGTAGATTCCGGAATGATACTCGCATGGAATTTTTCTACTTTAAAGGTTCTCAGCATTTCGGCTCCATTTTATCTTAAAAATGTGATGTAATTTTTTATTTAAAGTTATTTAGATAAAATTTGCAACAGAAATTTAGAGTATTTTTAGTGTGCTCTTCTCGATTGGAGAATTTTCTTAGCAGTGGTTCGTACAGCATCTGAAATGTTTCTGTTCTTTTCAAGAATTGCAAGATCCTTTGTTTTCAGTTCATTCACAAACGTGACTGCAATGCCCGGTGGTGTTTTAGGATTTGTCACGATTGCAAGAGTTATTGGATATTTTTTCATCCATTCCCTCTTTTTTGATATTTTCCTCAATGCTTCTTCAGGCATAAAGCGTGACTTTGCCATTATTTCTATCTCAGTCTCTGTGAGTTTGGGGTTATCGAGGAGAGTTAACAGTACCTCTTTATTCGGATCCTTTATCAGAACCGACCTGATTTCCCTACCGCCCATCCGCGCAAGATGCCTTTTCTCTACAACACCTAATCTCTGAATCCTTTGGAAAATGTTCTCTGCACGCATCTCGGGGGTTTTCCTGACCCTTGCGACTTCTGATGGGATCTTTACAGGGGCACTCAGATCTTTTATAATCTGCTGTCTTACCTCATCAGGTGTATCAGGGTTTTCAATAAGAATTCTGAGTATTTCAGGCCTATGAGTGTTTGCCTTTGCTATGTCGGCGAATATAGAAGGTTCGGATGTATCTTCAATGAGTATTTCTATTACTTCTCTGGATGAAAGTGAAAGATCTAATTCAAGGAGAAGTTTAGTCTCTTCCATATGATTCCTTCTTCAAATATAAAAAATATTCTCTATTGCCTTTCTGACCAGAAATGGGTGATTGAAATATGCCTATGGTCCTGAGGCTGAGTTTTTCTAAATCTTTTCGTACATCTTCCACAGCTTTGAGCCTTTTTTCTTCTTCTCTCACGATGCCTCCTTTTCCGACCTCACCTTTTCCTACCTCAAACTGTGGTTTGACAAGTGCGAGCACCGTACCTTCTTCTTTAAGAAACTGCACGACTATAGGGATCACCTTTATTAATGATATAAATGAAACATCTACTGTAGCCATATCTATAGTGCTTTTTATGAGTTCTTCAAACGCTTGGCCACTGATTTTTGAACCTTCACCCCGGACTATTTTATCAAGGTATCTTATATTTGTTCTTTCCATCACTATGACCCTCGGGTCTTTTCTGAGAGACCATGCGAGCTGCCCATGGCCAACATCAATACAGTATACCTTCTTTGCACCATTTTTTAACAAGCAGTCTGTGAAGCCACCTGTTGATGAACCGACATCCATAATAACCATATTATTTACATTAATGTGAAAAAATATTCTTGCTGCCTCAAGTTTGAGTCCTCCTCTGCTTACATAAGGCAGGTCTGTTTCTTTGAGTAGAATGTCTGACACGTGCTTCACAGAGGTACCTGCTTTGGTTACTTTTTGGCCATCGACAAAGACTTTCCCTTCCATGATGAGGGCCTTTGCAAATTCCCTGCTCTTTACAAGCCCTCTGTCAACAAGAATTTTATCTAATCTCTCTTTCAATGGATATACGATGGCTCTTTGAGAAATGAAAGCACAGTCAGATAAATTCCTTCTTCGTCAAGACTGTATTTCTTTCTCAATTCACTTTGTTGACCTATCTCAATGAATTCATCAGGTATGCCGAGCCGCCTTACCCGAACATCATGGATTTCCATGTCATTCAGGAGTTCAACGACAGCGCTGCCAAAGCCACCTTCAAGGGCATTCTCTTCTACAGTGAGTATTTTTTTTAATTTAGAGGTTACAGACGAGAGAAGATTTCGGTCAAGTGGTTTTACGAATCTAGCATTGACAACCATTGCACTAACGCCTTCATTTTCAAGTCGTTCTGCAGCGGACAAGGATAGGGAAACAGTAGTTCCTATTGCCAGTATTGCTATGTCCTCCCCGTCCTTAAGAACGTCAGACTCTCCGATAGAAAAAGTGACCGGTGATTCTTCGACGGATTCCGTATGATTTATGACTGGAGAATGTATTTTCCCTCTCGGAAATCTTATGGCAGAAGGTCCACTATGGGTTAAAGCAAGCTCAAGCATAGCTCTGAGTTCAACGCCATCCTTAGGTGCCATGACAACAATATTTGGTATATGTCTGAGATATGATAGGTCAAATAACCCGCTGTGTGTAGGACCGTCTTCGCCTACTATACCTGCCCTGTCAATGGCGAATACGACGTGGAGGTTCTGAAGGCAGACATCGTGGACTATCTCATCGTATGCCCTTTGAAGAAAGGTAGAATATATTGCAACGACAGGTTTTAATCCCTGTGTTGCAAGCCCTGCTGCGAAAGTTACTGCATGTGGCTCTGCAATGCCAACATCATAGAATCTCTCAGGGTATTTTTCTGCAAAACGGACAAGGCCTGTACCTTCTTTCATCGCTGCTGTAATAGCAATTATTTTATTATCATGAGCTGCAAGGTCTGTGAGCGCATTACCAAAAGCCTCACTGTAGGTGAGACCATCTCCAATTACAGGAGTTCCTGTCTCGAGCCTGAAAGGACCGATTCCATGAAACAGAGATGGATTTTTCTCTGAAAATTCAAAGCCTTTACCTTTCTTTGTGATGATATGGATGAGTGTAGGTGATGATGCTGTTTTTATTCTCTTCAAAGTCTCACTTAAAAGCTCAATATTGTGGCCGTCTATAGGACCGAAATAATTAAATCCGAGTTCCTCAAATATGATTCCAGGCAAGAAAATTCCCTTGAGCATTTCCTCTGTCTTCTGAGCTATCTTTGCAGCAGGTACCCCTAATTTTGGTATGCTTTCGAGAAAGGATCTGGTCTCTTTTTTGAATTTCTGAAAGAACTCACCGGTAAGGATTCTGTTCAGGTATGCAGAGAGGGCACCAACATTTTTGGAAATGGACATCTCATTGTCATTGAGAATGACAATGAGATCTTTTTTAAGATGGCCCGCATTGTTTAACCCCTCAAATGCAAGTCCAGATGTCATTGCTCCATCGCCGATAACAGCGATAACTTTAAAATCCTCTTTATTTTTATCTCTCCCCTCGATTATTCCAAGGGCTGCCGAGATTGATGTAGAACTATGTCCTGTACCGAACGCATCATGCTCACTTTCCTGTCTCTTAGGGAAGCCAGAAATACCTTTATATTTTCTCAGGGTTGAAAACTTTTCGTATCTTCCGGTAAGAATTTTGTGGGAATAGGATTGATGACCAACATCCCATATTATTTTGTCTGCCGGAGAATTGAATACGCAATGAAGGGCGATTGTCAGTTCCACTACCCCGAGGTTTGAGGATAGATGACCACCATTTCGCGAGACCGTTTCAACTATTGTCTCTCTCAGTTCTTTTGCGAGTTCTTTGAGTTGTGATACAGAGAGATTTTTTAAATCTGACGGTGATTTGATCGATTCAAGATACATCAAACTCTCCTTTTTATGAGATAGCGGGCAATTTTTCTTAATGGTTCTGCTTCAGAAGAAAATACCTTAAGTACATCTATTGCATTTGAAATTAAGTCTTCTGCTTTTTGTCGTGACTTTTCTGTGCCAAACAACGCAGGATAGGTCATCTTCTTCATCTTCTCATCTGAACCAGCCGGTTTACCGAGTTCCTCTGTATTGCCTTCAATATTCAGTATATCATCAACAATCTGGAAGGCGAGTCCTATGTTTTCGCCGTATTTTGTCAAAGCCATTAAAGCATCTTCATCGCTGTTAGCAAGTATTGGCCCGATCCTGACAGATGCGGTGATAAGTGCAGCAGTTTTGTAAAGGTGTATAAAGGCAAGTGTATCTCTATCAGGCTTTGAGTTTTCTGAAAGTATGTCCTGAACCTGACCTGCAACCATGCCATGGGTACCTGCTGCCACGGCAACCTCATGGATAACCCGCAAGATAGAGTGATGAGAGATGTGTGATGAGAGGTGTGTATTAAGTGAAAGGGAATTACCGCAATTTTGAATTTTGATTTTTGAATTTTGCATTTTGGTATTCGATAACATAGAAAATGCCTCTGTAAGAAGCGCATCGCCTGCAAGTATTGCTATTGCTTCTCCAAAAACTTTGTGGCTTGTCGGTTTTCCTCGCCTCAGGTTATCATTGTCCATTGCAGGCAGGTCATCGTGAATAAGGGAATATGTGTGTATAAGCTCAAGAGCAGCAGCATAGGGAATAATGTCATTGGCCTTTCCGCCACATACCTCGTATGATGCAAGTGCTAGTATTGGGCGGATTCTCTTTCCACCTGCTAAAAGCGAATATTTCATTGCCTCATGAAGCACACGGGGTTCAGAAGGGACATTGAAACAGGACTCCAGGTATGAGTCAATTAATTCACGTTTTTCTTTTAGATAAGTATGTATATCCATCAATTCACAATGCAAACACGAAAGTTAACTATTACAATTCAAAATATAAAAAATCCTTGTTTTTTCATTTTCAATTTTGATTTTTGAGTTCATTTTCACTCCCATTCTATTGTGCTCGGTGGTTTTGAACTAATATCGTATACAACCCTGTTAACCCCGTTCACTTCATTTATTATCCTGTTTGATATTTTTCCCATAATATCATATGGTATTCTTGCCCAGTCAGCTGTCATTCCGTCGAGGCTCTTTACAGCCCTGACTGCGATCACATTTTCGTATGTCCTTTCATCGCCCATAACACCCACACTCTTTACGGGCAAAAGTACTGCAAAAGCCTGCCACAGCTCGGTGTAAAGACCGGCTTTCTTTATCTCTTCTAAGACTATTGCGTCTGCCTTTCTCACTATATCACACCTCTCATGTGTTACCTCATCAATAACCCTTATCGCAAGGCCTGGCCCTGGAAATGGATGGCGGTTTATTATCTCATCGGGTATACCGAGTTCTTTTCCGAGGAGTCGAACCTCATCTTTGAATAGTTCCCTGAGAGGTTCGATAAGTTTCAACTTCATCCTTTTGAGAAGACCCCCGACATTATGATGACTTTTTATAGTAGCTGACGGGCCCTTAAAAGGAACGCTCTCTATCACATCTGGATATAATGTCCCCTGCGCAAGAAACCTGACCCCTTTGATTTTCTTTGCCTCTTCTTCAAAGACCTTTATGAATTCGTTGCCGATTATCTTCCTCTTCATTTCAGGATCAACAATCCCATACAATTTATTGAGAAATCTTTCAGAGGCATCAACGCAGTGTATGTTCATATCAAAATGCCTTCTCAAAGTATCTTCAACTTTTTTTGCCTCTCCTGCCCTTAAGACCCCGTTATCCACAAATATGCAGGTGAGCTGATCTTTAATAGACCTGTGTACAAGCACTGCGGTAACTGCAGAATCAACTCCACCGCTTATTCCACACACAACTTTTTTATTTCTGACTTTCTCTTTTATCTCTTTTGTTGCTGTATCGATGAAGGACTTTATAGTCCATGTTGGCGTGCATCCACATATCTTAAATAAAAAATTCTTCAAAATATCAAATCCTCTTGGTGTATGGACAACTTCAGGATGAAATTGTAAAGCATAAAATCCCATTTTTTTGTTTGCCATAGCTGCAATAGGTGAATTCGCTGTATATGCTATGGGTTTAAATTGAGAAGGACATTGCTCGATTCTGTCGCCATGGCTCATCCAGACAATAGTTTTTGTTGGAATACCCTTGAAGAGAGCTATCCTGTTGTTGACTGTGATTTCTGCCTTTCCGTATTCTCTTTTTTGTGCTTTGACAACTTTTCCTTCAAAAAGATACGCCATAAGCTGCATTCCATAACAGATACCGAGTACAGGTATGCCAAGTTTGAATAGTGCACTATCAGGAATTGGTGCCTTTGTATCATAGACGCTTGATGGGCCACCTGAAAGGATTATCCCCTTCGGGTTAAAATTCTTTATCTTTTCTATTCGGGTATTAAACGGGAATATCTCTGAGTAGACTTTATTCTCTCTTACACGTCTTGCGATGAGCTGAGTATACTGAGAGCCAAAATCAAGGACTAAAATCTTTTCTTTGCGCATTCACCATTCAGGCCTATAATTTGGTGCCTCTTTTGTTATTATGACATCATGGACGTGGCTTTCTCTGAGACCCGCATTCGTAATCATTATGAATCGTGCCTTTTCCCTGAGTTCCTCAAGGTTTTTGCACCCGCAGTAACCCATTCCTGAACGCAAACCACCTATTAACTGATGAACACTTTGAGAAAGAGGTCCTTTGTTTGGTACCCTGCCTTCTACACCTTCTGGCACAAGTTTAATTGATTCCACTCCTGCCTGCATATATCTGTCTTTTGGACCCTGCTCCATTGCACCGATTGAACCCATTCCTCTATATACCTTATAACTACGACCCTGGAAAAGCACTAACTCACCTGGAGACTCATCAGTACCTGCAAAAAGACTCCCAATCATTACAGAGTGTGCGCCTGCTGCAAGTGCTTTTGTAATATCTCCTGAATATTTTATCCCTCCGTCTGCGATGAGAGGAACTCCATATTTCTTTGCAACAGAATAACAGTTTTTTATAGCTGTAATCTGTGGTACGCCTGTACCTGCTATAATTCTCGTAGTACATATTGAGCCCGGGCCTATGCCAATCTTTATTCCATCTACACCAGCCTTAATGAGGTCAAATGTAGCCTCTGCAGTAGCGATATTGCCTGCAATTATATCCACATCAATTCTCTTTTTTAATGTCTTAATGGTGGCAATGACTGACTTGGTATGTCCATGGGCAGTATCAATTACAATAACATCTACCCCTGCTTTTACAAGGATTTCCGCCCTGTAGAGTGAATCTTCTCCTGTGCCTACAGCGGCTCCAACGCAAAGTCTCCCGACTCTATCTTTGCATGCATTTGGATATTTTTTCCTCTTTTCGATATCTTTTATCGTTAT